>DASPMF010000167.1:0-4951 GCA_035627155.1 Burkholderiales bacterium
ATCCGCTCACCCAGCCGCGCGGCGTCGAGGAAGGGTACGCGCACACCGCGACGCGCTGGCCGTCGCAGCCGCTGGTGCGCCGGCCGCACACCGTCTCCGAGCTCACGGGCCCCGACATGCGCCGCCTCGCGCAGGCCCTGCCGGCCACTTCGGCCGACCTCGCCGGCAAGGGCGGGAAGCGCGCGCTCGGGCAGCTCATCCATCTGCGCGCGCGCGTGGTGGATGAGGACGGCTCGCCCGTGGCCGGCGCGATCGTGGAGCTCTGGCATTGCAACGCCGCCGGCAAGTACATCCACCCGAACGATTCGAGCACTTCGCCTGTGGATCCCAACTTCCACGGCAACGCGCGCCTGGTTGCCGGCGACAGCGGCCTCGTCGAGCTGCGCACCATCAAGCCGGGCGCCTACGCGGTGCCGGACACTGGCGGCTGGTGGCGGCCGCCGCACGTGCATCTTTCGGTCTGGGGCCGCGTGTGGCTCTCGCGACTCGTCACGCAGGTCTTCTTCGAAGGCGAGCCGCTCAACGAGCACGACGCCATCCTCAACGCCATCCGGGATCCCGCGGCGCGCCAGCGCTGCATCGCACGGCTCGCTCCGACCACGAAGGGGCCCGCGGATGCGCTCGTCTACGAATTCCAGCTCGTCGTGCGCGGCCGCAACGCCGCGCCCTCCCTGTAATGGCGCTCGTCCCGACCGGCGAGATGACGCTCGGCCCGTTCTTCCCGCGCGAGTTCGGCAAGGGCAACGACGACGTAGCCGGTTCGAATGGTTTTTCAAAAGACTTTGTTTTCATCGAAGGCAAGATCACGCAGCTGGATGGCAAGGCGCTCGACAACGTGATCGTCGAAACATGGCAGGCGAGCCCGCAGGGCCGCTACGACGACCCGGCCTTCTTCGGCTGGGGGCGCGCCGCCACCGACGCCGAAGGCCTCTACCGCCTGCGCACGGTGATGCCGGGCCGCGTGCCGGGCCGCGCGCCGCATATCAACTTCATCATCCTGTACTCCGGCCTGATGCGGCACCTGCAGACGACGCTCTTCTTCTCCAACGATCCGGATCCGGTACTCGATGCGGTGCCTTCTCCCCGCAGGTCGCTGCTGGTGGCGAAGAAGTCCGGCAACACCTATTCCTTCGACATCCGGTTGCGCGGCGAAGGCGAGACGCCGTTTTTCGATGACTGAGCGATGACTGAGACCGCGGTCATCCGCGACCTGCTCTCATATCGCCTGCATACGGTGGCGAACCTCCTTTCGCGGGGCGCGGAGCTGCGCTACCGGCGGGAGTTCGGCGTGAGCCTCTGGGAATGGCGCAGCATCGCGCTCCTGGGCGCCGCCGAGGCGCCGCTTTCGCTCAACGAGCTCGCGCGTTCCGCGGGCATCGACAAGAGCCAGATGAGCCGGGTCGTTTCCGGGCTCGCGAAGCGCGGGCTCGTGATGCGGACCGCGGACACGGCCGACGGGCGCGGCGTGCGGCTCGCGCTCAGCAGGACCGGCCGCAAGCTCTACGCCGGGCTCATCCGCGCCGCGGCCCAGCGCGATACCGTTTTCAACGAATGCCTGTCGGAGCGCGAGAAGCAGGTCTTCGAGAAGGTCCTGCGCAAGCTCGCCACCACGGCGCGCACCCTGATCCAGGAAGAGAACAAGAAATGAAGACGCGCATCACACAGCTGCTCGGCATCGAATATCCCATCTTCCAGGCGGCGATGAGCTGGGCGTCCTCCAACGCGCCGCTCGTCATCGCCGTCTCGGAGGCCGGGGGCCTCGGGGTGCTCGCCGCGGGACCGATGCGGCCTCACGATTTTTCTTCAGTTCTTGAAAACATAAAGACCCATACGAAGAAGCCTTACGGAGTCAACATTCCGCTGAACAACCCACGCGCCCCCGAGCTGCTCGAGATCGCCTACAACGCCAGGATCCCGGTGATGGTCGCTTCGCAGGGCGGACCGAAGGAGCAGCTGCCGCGCTTTCGCGCCATCGGGACGAAGTGGCTCCACGTCGTCGCCTCGGTCGAGCACGCGAAGAAGGCCGAGGCCGCGGGCGTGGATGCGCTCGTCGTGGACGGCGCGGAGGCGGGCGGGCATCCGCCGGCCTCGCAGGTCACCGCGCTGGTGCTGGTGCGCCGCGTCGTGAAGGAGGTCAAGCTGCCGGTCGTGGCGAGCGGCGGCGCGGCCGACGGGGCCGGCATCGCCGCGCTGCTCGCGCTCGGCGCGGAGGCGGTGCAGCTCGGCACGCGCTTCATCGCGACTCCGGAAGCCAGCGTGCACGAGAAGTACAAGCACGCGGTGCTCGCCGCCGACGTGCAGGACACCACGCTCGTCGGCCCGCGCAACCTGCCGATTCGCCTGCTCAGGAACAGCTTCACCGAGAAATTCCACGCCTCGAGCGCGATGGACCAGGAGGCGCTGTACAAGTCCGCCTCGCTCAAGGCGGCGGCTCTGGAAGGCGACGTGGCGAACGGCAAGGTGGAAGCCGGCCAGAGCGCGGGCCTCGTCACCGACATCGTCCCGGCCGGCGAGCTGGTGAAGCGCCTCGCCGCCGAGCTCGACGAAGCGCGCCGCAGGCTCGCCGCGCTATGACGCTCCTCGTCGAAGACCGCGGCGGCGTGCGCGTCCTGACGCTGAACCGTCCCGAGAAGCGCAATGCCCTCAACACTGAATTGACCAAGGCCCTTCTTCAAGCACTCAAGGAGTCGGATGTCCAACCGTCGGTTGGCTGCGTGGTGCTCACGGGCGCGGGGCAGGGCTTCTGCGCCGGCGCCGACCTCACCGAGTTCCAGGGCCTCAAGGATCCCCAGGCCGCCGAGGCGCGCGCCGAGCTGACAATGCAGTTGCATCTTTCCTTTTCAAGGATTTCCAAACCCGTCATTTGCGCCATCAACGGCGCCGCCATGGGCGGCGGGGCGGGGCTCGCCATCGCGGGCGACCTCGCGGTGATGGCCGAGGGCGCGAAGCTCGGCTATCCGGAGACCAAGCACGGCATCGTCGCCGCGATCGTCCTCGGCAACCTCGTGCGCCAGGTCGGCCGCAAGGCGGCCTTCGAGCTCGTGTCGTTCGGCGAGCCCATCGACGCGCAACGCGCGCTTTCTCTGGGGCTCGTGAACCATGTCGTTCCTCCGGACGCTTTGATGACGTCGGCTCTGGGAATGGCTGAAAGATTGAGCAAGGTGGATCGGACAGCCCTCGCGGAAACCAAGAAGCTGTTCCACGAGGTTGCGGACCTGCCGCTCGACCAGGCGCTGATGAAGGGGCGGGACACCAACCGCCGCATGCGCAACTTCGACAAGCTCGATGCGGGCGGCAAGAAATAGCGATGGGCGTCGCCTACGCGATCCTCGCGATGCTGAGCTTCGCGTCGAACATGCTCATCACGCGCGTCGCGCTGACGCGCATGCCGGTGGAGGCGGGCTTCCTCATCGTCCTCGGGATGAACGTCCTCTTCCCGGCAACGCTGTTCGCCGTGGAGATCGCGGTGCGCAGCGAGCCTCTCGTATGGGACTGGCAGGGTGCCGGCCTGTACGTGCTCGCCGGCGTGGTCGGCATCTTCCTCGGCCGGCGCATGCTCTTCGACACCGTGCGCCTGCTCGGCGCGGCGCGCGCGAGCGTGTTCCACTCGTCGGCGCCGGCGTTCGCCTTCCTTGCGGCGTGGCTCTTCGCCGGCGAGACGACGACGTTCACCGACATGGCGCTGGTCGGGGTGGTGTGGATCGGGCTGTGGCTCACGCAGCCGAAATCCGGCTCGCAGCCGGGCCTGGAGAAGATGACGCCGCAGCTCCTGCGGCGCGGACTGCTGCTCGGCATCGGTGCGGTCGCCGGCTTCGGCTTCGGCAACGTGCTGCGCGGCCTCGCGGTGCGCAGCTGGGACGAGGTGCTCTTCGGCACCGCGCTGTCGTCGATCGCGGCGCTCCTGCTGCAGCTCGCCGTGACCCGCGACTGGCCGAAGGTCATGGGCCACTTCAGGTCCGCGGGCCCGTCGGCGTGGCTGCTCTACGCGGCTTGCGGCGTGGCCACCGTGTGCGGCTCGATCTTCGTCACCTATGCGATGAAAAGCATCCAGATCGGGCTCGCGGCGCTCATCGTGCATACGACGCCGCTCGTCATCTTCCCGGTGAGCGCCTTCGTGCTCAAGCATCGCGAGGAGCTCGGCGCTCGCACGCTGGTCGGCGCCGCCCTGGTCCTCTTCGGCATCGCGATCCTCGTCGCGACCTGATTCCATGAAGCCGCTCGACCACCTGACGATCCTCGACCTCTCGCGGGTGCTAGCGTGCCCGTTCGCCTCGATGATCCTCGCCGAGCTCGGCGCGCGCGTCATCAAGGTCGAGCAGCCCGGCAGCGGCGACGAGACCCGCAGCTTCGAGCCACAGCTCGCGAAGGACAGCGCGTACTACTTCGCCTGCAACCGCTCCAAGGAATCGATTACCGTCAACCTGCGCTCGGACGAGGGCCGCAAGGCGGTCCGCGCCCTGGCGGAGAAGGCCGACGTGGTGGTCGAGAACTTCCCCGCCGGGACGCTGGGGAAGTACGGGTTGGATTTTGCGAGCCTCTCTTCCCTCAACGAGAAGCTCGTCTATGTTTCCTGCACCGGTTTCGGGCAGACCGGCCCGTACCGGGAGAAGAAGGGCTACGACACCGTCTTCCAGGCCATGGGCGGCCTGATGAGCCTCACCGGCGAGCGTGGCGGCGGTCCGGTGAAGCCGGGCCTTCCGGTCGCCGACCTGACCTCCGGTTTGTGGGTCGCGATCGCCATCCTCGCCGCACTGCAAGGCCGCACGCGCACCGGCAAGGGCTGCCACGTGGACTTCTCCATGCTCGACGGCCAGGTGTCGCTGCTGACGATCGCCGCCGCGAGGCTCTTCGCCTTGAATGAAATTCCGCCGAGGTTGGGCACCGAGCATCCCGGCCGCGTTCCCTCCGCGACCTTCCGCTGCGCCGACGGCAAGTACGCCCACATCACCGC
>DASPMF010000168.1:0-4339 GCA_035627155.1 Burkholderiales bacterium
TCCTTGCCGAGATGGGCCTTGCGCCGATCTGGAAACTGCGCGAAGCCAAGGTCGAGGAGGCCGCGCCTGCCACGGCGGAGCCTTCGCCGCCGGCAGGCTGGGTCGAGATCAAGCAGGCGGTGTCCGGCTGCACGCAATGCCCACTGCACCAGTCGCGCACGCAGACGGTGTTCGGCGTCGGAGACGAGAACGCCGACTGGCTGCTGGTCGGCGAGGCGCCGGGCGCGGAAGAAGACCGCCTCGGCGATCCGTTCGTCGGCCAGGCCGGCAAGCTGCTGGACAACATGCTCGCCGCCATCGGCCTCAACCGGCGCGAGAACGTGTACATCGCCAATGTCCTGAAGTGCCGGCCGCCCGGAAACCGCAATCCGGAACCGGACGAGGTGGCGAAGTGCTCGCCGTTCCTCCTCAAGCAGATCGGCCTCATCAAGCCGAAGCTGATCGTCGCGATGGGGCGCTTCGCCGCGCAGACCCTGCTCGAGACCGACGCCTCCATCTCGAGCCTGCGAGGGCGGCTCCACCAGTACGCCGGCGTGCCGACCATCGTCACCTACCACCCGGCCTACCTACTCAGGAACCTGCCGGACAAGGCGAAAGCCTGGGAAGACCTCGTTTTCGCAAGGAAAACGATGCAGGGCCTCTAGTGGTGGTGCGGGACCTCGGCGCGCGCGAAGGCGAGTAAACGTTCCACCTCCTCGGCATGGCGCCGGCGGTTGTGCACGTACCACCACTGCACGAGCGCCATGGTTCCTGAGACGAAAGCGCCGAAGAGTGCGATCACGAAGTAGATCGAATAGCCGACGTTCAGCAGCAGCGAGTAGAGCGCGATCATGAGCAGGATCGACGTGTTCTCGTTGAAGTTCTGCACCGCGATCGAGCGCCCGGCGCCGACCAGGTGGTGGCCGCGGTGCTGCAGGAGCGCGTTCATCGGCACGACGAAGAACCCGGCGAGGCCGCCGATCAGCACCATGAGCGGCACCGCGAGGCGCCAGTCGGTGACGAAGTTCATCGAGATGACGATGAGGCCCATCGCGATGCCGAGCGGGATGACCCGCACGGAGCGGTCGAGCGCCACCCAGAGCGAGGCGAAGACCGCGCCGACGGCGATGCCGATGGCGGTCACGCCCTGCAGGATCGCCGCCTTCGAGAGGTCGAAGTTGAGCGCGGTGCGGGCCCACTCGATGACGATGAATTGGAGCGTCGCGCCGGCGCCCCAGAAGAGCGTGGTCACGGCGAGCGAGATCTGGCCGAGGCGGTCTTTCCACAGGTGCACGACGCAACGCGAGAAATCCTTGAGGGTCTCGACCGGGTGCGACGGCAGAGGCTTGAGCGGCACGCCGGTGTTGGGGACCTTGAGGTTGAAGCCCGCCGCGACCGCGTAGACCACGGCGATGATCATGATCGCGGCCTCGGCGGCGGTGTCGATCCCCGTGTCGATGCCGGGCAGGTCGAGGTGCAGCAGGACGCCCGAAACCTGCACGTGGATGAGAAGGCCGCCCAGCACGGTGCCGAGCAGGATGGAGGCCACCGTCAGGCCCTCGATCCAGCCGTTCGCCACCACCAGCTTGCGATGCGGCAGGTACTCCGTGAGGATCCCGTACTTGGCCGGCGAGTACGCCGCGGCGCCGAGGCCGACCACGGCATACGAGAGCAGCGGGTTGATGCCGGCGAGCATCATGCCGCACCCGGCGATCTTGACGCCGTTCGAGATGAACATCACCTGGCCCTTCGGTAGGCGGTCGGCGAAGGCTCCGACGTAAGGCGCGAGGGCGACGTACGAGATGACGAAAAAGAACTTGAGATACGGCGTGAGCCACGACGGCGCGTCGGCCTGCATCAGCAGCGCGATCGCCGCGACGAGCAGCGCGTTGTCGGCGAGCGACGAGAAGAACTGCGCCGCCATGATGATGTAAAAGCCGGAATTCATTCGGGATTTAGCGCGCGTCGCATCGGGCCGCGGCTTTATAGCATGGATGCTTTGTGCTTGAATTGGCGCTCCCGAAAAATAACGTTCCCCATTCATGCCGAGGCCGATCCGGGCCACCATCTCAGCCGGCGCGCTGACGCACAACTTCTCGGTGGCGCGGAAGCACGCCGCGCGCAACGCGAAGCCGCCGAAGATCTGGGCCGTGCTCAAGGCGAACGCGTACGGCCACGGCATCGAGCGTGCCGCGCGCTCGCTCGAGGCGGCCGACGGCTTCGCGGTGCTCGACTACCAGGAAGCGGCGCGCCTGCGCGTCGCAGGCTGCAAGAAGCCGATCCTCATGCTCGAGGGCGTGTTCAAGCCGCAGGACACGGCGCTGCTCGCCAAGTACGCGCTGACCCCGGTCATCCACAACGCGGAGCAGGTGGAGATGCTCCGGCTCGCGACGCTCGAGGCGGACGTCGACGTCTACCTGAAGGTCAACACGGGAATGAACCGCCTCGGCTTCACGGTGGAGAACCTGCGCGCCGCCTATAACGCGCTGCGCATGCATCCGCAGGTGCGCAGCATCACCGCCATGACGCACTTCGCCGACGCCGACGGCCCTGGCGGCGTGAAGGCGCAGCTCGAGTGGTTCGGCGAGATGACGGCGCAGATCGAAGGCCTGGGAAGCGCGCCGCGCTCGCTCGCCAACTCGGCGGCGCTGCTCCGCTTTCCGGAGACGCACGGAGACTGGGCACGACCGGGCATCATGCTCTACGGCTGCTCGCCTTTCGCAGACCAGCCAGCCTCCGCGCTCGACCTGCGGCCGGCGATGACGCTCAGCTCCGAGATCATCGCCACGCAGCACCTGCATCCCGGCGAGCGCGTCGGCTACGGCTTCTCCTACGAGGCGGCCGGCGAGATGACGATCGGCGTCGTCGCCTGCGGCTATGCGGACGGCTATCCGCGCCATGCGCCCAGCGGCACCCCGGTGCTGGTCAACGGCAAGCGCGCGCGCACCGTCGGCAGGGTATCCATGGACATGACCTGCGTCGACATCAGCGACATACCGGAGGCGTACATCGGCACCCCGGTGACGCTGTGGGGCGAAGGGCTATCCGCCGACGAAGTGGCGGCCGCGGCGGGAACGCTGAGCTACGAGCTGCTCTGCGCGCTGGCGCCGCGCGTTCCGGTGGCCGAGGTTCCATAGTGGCGAAGGCGAAAACCGCGTATGTCTGCTCCGAATGCGGCGCGACGGCGCTGCAGTGGTTCGGCGCCTGCCCGGGCTGCGGCAGCCCCGGCAGCCTGACGGAGACGATCACCGAGCGCGGGATCGCTCGCCCCGGGAAGTCGAGCGCGGAGCCGGTCGCGCTCTCGGAAGTGGCGATCCGCGAGCTGGCGCGTCTAGGCACCGGGTCGGAGGAGCTCGACCGCGCGCTCGGCGGTGGCCTGGTCGCCGGCCAGGTCGTGCTGCTCGGCGGCGATCCGGGAATCGGGAAATCGACCCTCCTGCTGCAAGCGGCCTGCGCGCTCGGCAAGGACGCGCTGTACACGACGGGCGAGGAATCGCCGGAACAGGTGGCCGGGCGGGCGAAGCGCCTGGAGCTCGACGCCTCGGGCGTGCAGCTCCTAGCCGAGACGCAGCTCGAGCGCATCCTCGGCGCCATGGAGACGCGCAAGCCGCGCATGGCCGTGATCGATTCCATCCAGACGCTGTGGTCGGAGGCGCTGCAGTCGGCGCCGGGGTCGGTCGCGCAGGTGCGCGAATGCTCCGCGCAGCTCACGCGATTCGCGAAGCGCGCCGGCACCGCGCTTTTCCTGATCGGCCACGTGACGAAGGAGGGCGCCATCGCCGGCCCGCGCGTGCTGGAGCACATCGTCGACACGGTGCTCTACTTCGAGGGCGATTCGCATTCCAGCTTCCGACTGGTGCGGGCGGTCAAGAACCGCTTCGGCGCCGTGAACGAGCTCGGCGTGTTCGCCATGACCGAGAAGGGGCTGAAGGGCGTGTCCAACCCATCGCGCCTCTTCCTCAGCACGCACGAGAAGCCGGTATCGGGTTCGTGCGTCCTCGCGACGCTCGAGGGCACGCGGCCGATGCTGGTGGAAATCCAGGCGCTCGTCGATACGGCGCATTCGCCGAATCCGCGCCGTCTCTCGGTGGGCCTGGACCCGAGCCGGCTGGCGATGCTGCTCGCGGTGCTGCACCGGCACGCGGCGATTGCCGCCTTCGACCAGGATGTATTCATCAATGCAGTGGGCGGCGTCAAGATCACCGAGCCGGCGGCCGATCTCGCGGTGCTGCTGGCGATTCACTCATCGATGCGCAACAAGCCCTTGCCGCGCGGACTGGTGGTATTCGGCGAGGTAGGACTGGCGGGCGAGATCCGGCCGGCGCCGCGCGGGCAGGAACGCTTGCGGGAGGCGGCCAAG
>DASPMF010000169.1:0-6983 GCA_035627155.1 Burkholderiales bacterium
TCGCCTACATCGCCAACCACGCCGAGGACAAGTACGTGTTCTTCGACGTGAGCTTCGCGCCGCTGGTGGAGAAGCTGGCGCCGCAGCTGAAGACGGTGAAGGGCTTCGTCGCCCTGTGCGCGCGCGACGCGATGCCGAAGGGCGCGATCCCGAACCTGCTGTGCTACGAGGACCTGGTCGAGAAGGAGAAGGCCGACTACGAGTGGCCCAGCTTCGACGAGCGCACCGCGGCCTGCCTGTGCTACACGTCGGGCACCACAGGAAACCCCAAGGGCGCGCTCTATTCGCACCGCTCGACGATGCTGCATGCCTACGCCTCGGCGCTGCCCGACGCGCTCGACCTCTCGGCGCGCGACGTCGTGCTGCCGGTCGTGCCGATGTTCCACGTCAACGCCTGGGGGCTGCCCTACGCCTGCGCCATGGTGGGGGCGAAGATGGTCTTCCCCGGGCCGCACCTGGACGGCAAGAGCCTGCACCAGCTCTTTGAGACCGAGAAGGTGACGATGAGCGCCGGCGTGCCCACGGTGTGGCTCGGCCTGCTGAACCACATGAAGGAGCAGAAGGCGAAGTTCTCGACGCTGAAGAGCACCGTGATCGGCGGCTCGGCCTGCCCGCCGGCCATGATCAAGGCGTTCCAGGACGACTACGGCGTGAAGGTGCTGCACGCCTGGGGGATGACCGAGACGAGCCCGCTCGGCACGGTGACGACGTTCAAGGCGAAGCACGCCGGCTGGGCCAAGGATGCGCGCGATGCGCTGCAGAACAAGCAGGGCCGGGCGATCTTCGGCGTCGACATGCGCATCGTCGGCGAGGACGGGAGCGTGCTGCCGAACGACGGCAAGGCGTTCGGCAACCTCGAGGTGAAGGGCCCCTGGGTCATCGCCGGCTACTTCAAGGGCGAGGGCGGCGACCCGCTGCACGACGGCTGGTTCCCCACCGGCGACGTGGCGACGCTCGACCCGGACGGCTACATGCAGGTCACCGACCGCTCCAAGGACGTGATCAAGTCCGGCGGCGAGTGGATCAGCTCGATCGACCTCGAGAACATCGCCATGGCGCACCCGAAGCTCGCCGAGGCGGCGGTGATCGGCGTCAAGCACCCGAAGTGGGACGAGCGCCCGATCGTGGTGGCGGTGAAGAAGCCCGGGCAGGACGTGTCGAAAGACGAGCTGCTCAAGTTCTACGAGGGCAAGATCGCCAGGTGGTGGATGCCCGACGACGTGGTGTTCGTGAACGAGCTGCCCCATACGGCGACGGGGAAGCTCTCGAAGCTGACCCTGCGCCAGCAGATGAAGGACTACCGCCTCCAGGGGTGAGCGGGTGGCCGCCCTCGACGACGACAAGCTGAGCCGCCAGATCGCGGCGCAGGAAGCGCGCGTTCGCGACCAGCGCCAGCGCCTCGTATGGATCGGGCTCACGGTCGGGACCTACGCGCTCGACACCCTGCTGCTGGTGCTCTTCGCGGCCACCGGGACGGTGAGCGGCTGGCTCGCCGTGGGCTACGGCGGCGGCGCGCTTGCCGCGGCGGCGGCCGGGTATGCGCTCTACCGCAGCGGGCTCAACCTGAAGCTGCGCGACCCGAGCGCCGCGGCGCCGCTGATCGGGGTGGCCGTCGCCCTCCAGCTCGGCGTCGTCGCTGCGGCGCCGCAGATCGCGTTTCCCTGGCTCGCGAACCTTTTCACGGTGTTCGCCTTCGGCATGCTCTGGCTCACGGTGCGCCAATCGGTGGCCGTATGGAGCATCGCCGCGGCCGCGACCGCCGTGCTCTTCGCGGCTTCCGGCGCCCGCCTGGGACTGCCGGCGTCCAGCGCCGCCGAGCTCGCCCTGGTGTGGCTGTGCTTCACCGCCATCCTCGGCCGCTGCCTGGTCCTGAGCATGTACGCCAGCGAGATGCGTAACAAGCTCGCCTCGAGCCGCAGCCGCCTGAAGGCCTCGCTGGCGGAAATCGAGGAGCTGGTCAGCCACGACGAGCTGACGCGCACGTTCAACCGCCGGGCGCTGATGGGCCGGCTCGAGCAGGAGCGCATCCGCGCCGAGCGCGGCGGCGCGGGAT
Organism: Burkholderiales bacterium; assembly: GCA_035627155.1. Lineage (GTDB taxonomy): Bacteria > Pseudomonadota > Gammaproteobacteria > Burkholderiales > SG8-39 > SCGC-AG-212-J23. The sequence continues at coordinate 2,054 of DASPMF010000169.1, forward strand.
TCAGCGTCGCGCTGCTGGACATCGACCATTTCAAGCAGGTCAACGACACCTACGGCCATGCCGCGGGCGACGCGGTCCTGAAGGCCTTCGCGGCGACCGTGCATGCCACAATGCGCGCAACGGACGTTTTCGGCCGCTACGGCGGCGAGGAGTTCCTGATGCTGTTAACGGACACAGGCCCTGCCGACGCGGTGCGGGCGGTGGAGCGGGTGCGCGGCGCGATCGCGGCGCGCGCATGGACCGACATCGCGCCGCAGGCGCGCATCACGGTCTCGATCGGTGTCGCCTCCTTCCAGCGTGGGGAGACGACCGGCGACGTCCTGCGCCGGGCGGACGTGGCCCTCTACCGCGCCAAGGATTCCGGCCGCAACGTCTCGGTCAGCGCATGAGCGCCGGCGTCGAGTTCCGCGTCGCCGGGCGGGTCGCCTTCGTGCAGCTTGCGCGCCTGGACAAGAAGAACGCGCTCACCGGCGAGATGTACGGGGCGCTCGCCGACGCGGTCGCCGCCGCCGAGGGCGACGCGCAGGTGCGCGCGGTCCTGCTGCACGGGGCGCCGGACTGCTTCTGCGCCGGCAACGACGTCGGCGATTTCCTCAAGCGCCCGCCGCTCGCCGAAGGCTCGCCTTCGCAGCGCTTCTTCAAGGAGATGCTGGAGGCGAAGAAGCCGATCGTCGCCGCCGTCGGCGGCCCGGCCGTCGGCATCGGCACGACGATGCTGCTGCATTGCGACCTCGTCTACGCGGCCTCCAACGCGCGCTTCCAGCTGCCGTTCGTGCCGCTCGGCATCGTGCCCGAGTTCGGCTCCACCTACATCCTTCCCCTCCTCGCCGGCTACCAGCGCGCCGCGGAGCTCCTGCTCCTCGGCCAGCCGTTCACCGCGGAGAAGGCGAAGGAAGTCGGCATCGTCACGGACGTATGCTCTTCCGAGGAACTTCTTCAAAAGGCGACCCGCAGTGCCGAGGCGCTGGCCGCGTTGCCGCCGGAGTCGATCCGCCTCACCAAGGGCCTGATGAAGAAGCACCACGCGGCGACGGTGCGCGAGACCATCGCCGAGGAGATCAAGGTCTTCGGCGAGCGGCTGCAGTCGGCCGAGGCGAAGGAGGCGATGTCCGCCTTCCTGGAAAAGCGCAAGCCGGATTTCTCCCGCTTTTGAGAGTCCTTCTCTTCCTCGCGGTGCTCGTTCCGTCGGCGGCCTTCGCCGATCTCTACCGCTGGGTCGATCCGGAGACCGGCTCGGTGAAGTTCTCGAACTATCCGCCCCTGGTCCCGGTCGCGAAAGTCGAGCGCATTCCGTACGCAGGCCCGGCGCCGGCGCGGGTGCAGGCGCCCGTTGCGCCGGCGGCGAACGCCTTGGCCGGCCTGATCGCGCAGTGGCGCCAGCTGCGCCTCGCGCTGGATTCCGTCCCGGCGCAGGGTGATTCCGAGCGCGCCGGCGCGGGGTTCGCCCAGCATGCGCAGGCGTACAACGCCGTGCGCGCCGAACTTGATCGCATCGATCCGGCCGGCGCCGCCCGGCGACGCGCCGAAGACGAGCCGCTGCTCGTCAAGCTGTCGCGAGGCATGAAGGCGCAGGTCGGCGCCGCACTCGGGGCGACGGCCTCTTCGCAGAAATGAAGAGCCTGCGCGAGCTCGAGGGCCGGGAAGGCCGGGAGATCGGCGTCTCGCCGTGGATCGAGGTCACCCAGGAGCGCATCGACACCTTCGCCAAGGCGATCGACGACTTCCAGTGGATCCACGTCGATGCGGCGCGCGCGGCGGCCTCGCCGTTCGGCAGCACGATCGCGCACGGCTTCCTGACCCTTTCCCTCCTTTCGCACCTCGCCGAACGCACGTTCTCGTTTTCGGACCGGCGCATGGGCATCAACTACGGGCTCAACCGCGTGCGCTTTACCGCGCCGTTGAAGAGCGGCAAGCGCGTGCGCGGCCGCTTTACGCTCGGGCGGCTGGACCCGCTCGAAGGCAACGGCGTGCAGGTGACCTGGAAGGTGACGGTGGAGATCGAGGGCGAGCCGAAGCCGGCGCTGGTGGCCGAATGGATCGGGAGGCACTACTACTGATGAAGCGCTGGAAGCAGAGGCCGCCGGGGTCCAACTGGGGCGAGTTCGGGGACGACGACCAGCGCGGCCGCATGAACTGGGTGACGCGCGAGAAGGTGCTCGAGGGCGTCGCCGAGGTGAGGGAAGGGCGCACGTTCTGCCTTTCACTGCCCCTCGACTACCCGGGCGGCAACACGCTCAACCCGCGGCGCAACCCGCCGCGCATCGCCGCCACGCTGCGCGGCGGCCGGCAGAACTTCTGCTACCCGCTGGACGCGGACACGCCCGGGCTCACCGACGTGGTGTCCGACGACCTGGTGCTCCTCACGCTGCAGTACTCGACGCAGTGGGACTCGTTCGCGCACGTCGGCGGCCGCTTCGACGCGGACGGCGACGGCAGGGCCGAGATGGTGTTCTACAACGGCTTCCGCGCCGGCGAGGACCTGATTCCCGCCGCGGAAAGGAAGGACGCGACGTGGGACAAGTTCGAGGGCACGAATGCGCGCGCCCTCGGCATCGAGAACCTCGCCGAGCACGGCGCGCAGGGGCGCGGCGTGCTGGTGGACCTGCACGCGCATTTCGGGCGCGAGCGAAAGGCGGTGGGCTACGACGACCTCATGCGGGTGCTGGAGGCGGACCAGGTGGCGGTGGAGAAGGGCGACATGGTATGCCTGTACACCGGATTCGCCGACGTGATCCTCGAGCTGGCGAAGAATCCGGACCCGGAGCTCCTGCACGGCACGTGCAGCGGCCTCGACGGGCGCGACGACCGGCTGCTGCAGTGGATCACCGACTCCGGCCTCGCGTGCCTGCTCGCCGACAACTACGCGGTCGAGCTGATTCCCACCGAGATCTTCAAGCCCAAGCCGCATGCCTCCATGCCGCTGCACGAGCACTGCCTGTTCAAGAACGGCATCCACCTCGGCGAGATGTGGTACTTCACCGAGCTGGCGCGCTGGCTGCGCGAGCACCGGCGCAACCGCTTCCTGCTGACCGCGCCGCCGCTGCGGCTGCCCGGCGCCGTCGGCTCTCCGGCGACGCCCATCGCGACCGTCTGAATGGACCGCGTCGCGATCGTCACCGGCGGGACTTCCGGCATCGGCGCCGCCGCGGCGGATGAGCTCTCGCGGCGCGGCTGGAAGGTGGCGGTGATGGCGCGCAAGGGCGTCGCGGCGGAGTTCCAGGGCGACGTGGCGAAGGACGCCGACTGCCGGCGGGTGGCCAAGGCGGTGCTCGACAAATGGGGCCGCATCGACGCGCTCGTCAACAACGCCGGGACCACGAAGTTCGTGAAGCACGCGGACCTGGAGGGCCTTTCCGCCGCGGACTACGAGCGCATCTTCGGCATCAACCTGGTGGGGCCGTTCCAGATGGTGCGCGCCTGCCGCGACGCCCTCAAGGCGAGCCGCGGCGCCGTGGTCAACGTTTCGTCGGTCGCGGCAGCGCGCGGCACCGGCTCCTCCATCGCCTACGCGGCGTCGAAGTCCGCGCTCAACACGATGACGCAGTCCCTCGCCCGCGCGCTCGGGCCCGAGATCCGCGTCAACGGTGTCGCGCCGGGATTCGTGCGCACGCCCTGGCAGGAGGCGCAGGGAAAGGAGGTCACCGACGAGACCGAGCGCAAGTTCGTCGCTGCCGCACCCCTCGCGAAGCCGGTGGATGCGGCGGACGTCGCGGATGCGATCGCCTGGCTCATCGAGGGCGCGCGCAGCACGACGGGCGTGACGATCCTCGTGGATTGCGGCATCCACCTGGCCGCGGGGCGTTGACCTACGACTACGTCATCGTCGGCGCGGGCTCGGCCGGCTGCGTGCTGGCGAACCGGCTCACCGCCAACGGCCGCAAGACGGTGCTCCTCCTCGAGGCGGGGCCGCGCGACACCGACCGCTGGATCCACGTTCCGCTCGGCTACGGCAAGCTCTTCGCCCGCACCGACATCAACTGGGCGTACGAATCGGAGCCGGAGCCGGCGCTGAACGGCCGGCGCATCTTCACGCCGCGCGGCAAGGTGCTGGGCGGCTCCTCGTCGATCAACGGCCTGGTCTACATCCGCGGCCAGCGCGAGGACTTCGACGCGTGGGGCATCGCGGGCTGGGACTTTGCCGCGCTGCGTCCGTACTTCGAGAAGGCCGAAGCCGAGCTGCGCATCTCGGACCTGGAGCGCCACGAGCTGGCGGACGCGTTCATCGACGCCGCGGCGTCGCTCGGCATTCCGCGCACGGCGGACTTCAACGGCGAAGTGCAGGAAGGCACCGGCTACTACCGCACCACGTCCTACCGGGGAAAGCGCCGCAGCACCGCGGTGACGTACCTGCGTCCGGCGCAGAAGCGGCCGAACCTGCGCGTGGAGGTCCACGCGCTCGCCACGCGCGTGCTCTTCGACGGGGTCCGGGCCACGGGGGTCGAGTACCGGCAGGACGGCAGGACGCAGAAGGCCGAAGGGCGGGAAATCATCCTGTCGGGCGGTGCCTTCAACTCGCCGCAGCTGCTCGAGCTTTCCGGCGTCGGCAACGCCGGCATGCTTAGGGAGAAGGGCATCGACGTGGTGCACGACGCGCCCGACGTCGGCGAGCACCTGCAGGACCACTTCTACGCCCGCACGTTCTGGCGCTGCAGCCGGAAATGCACGCTGAACGACGACATGGCGAGCTGGCTCGGCAAGCTGAAGATCGGCCTGCGCTACTACCTGCAGAGGAAGGGACCGCTCACCATCAGCGCCGGCCACGCCGCGGCCTTCCTGCGCACGCGGCCCGACTCGAAGCGCCCGGACGCGCAGATCTACTTCATCAACTTCTCCACCGCGAAGCGCGGCGGCGTGCTGCACCCGCACTCGGGGTTCACCTGCTCGGTGTCGCAGCTGCAATCCGAGTCGCGCGGCTCTTCGCACATCCGCG
>DASPMF010000170.1:0-13509 GCA_035627155.1 Burkholderiales bacterium
GCGCCCCCGACGGCGCCGGCCATGGCCTCGAGCGACGGGTCGCCCGCCAACGCCCGCGAAATGAGCTTGGCGCCCGGGTTATGGCGCGGGTCGCTGTCGTAGAGGCCGGCCTGGTCCGTGAGGATGACCAGCGCGTCGGCCTCGATGAGGTTCGTCACCATCGAAGCAAGCGTGTCGTTGTCGCCGAGGCGAATCTCGTCCGTGACGACCGTATCGTTCTCGTTGATCACGGGCACGACGCCCATGTCGAGGAGCGTGCGCAGGGTGGATCGCGCGTTGAGGTACCGCTGGCGATCCGCCATGTCCGCGTGGGTGAGCAGGACCTGCGCCGTATGCAGGCCATGTTGGCGAAAGCAACTTTCGTAGCACTGCGCGAGGCCCATCTGCCCGACCGCCGCGGCGGCCTGCAGTTCATGCATGGCATGCGGGCGGCGGGACCAGCCGAGCCGTTGCATGCCCTCCGCGATGGCGCCGCTCGACACGACGATGGCGCGCTTTCCGAGCCGCATCAGCGCCGCGATCTGTTCCGCCCAGCGGGCGATCGCCTGGGCGTCGAGGCCCCGGCCCTCGTTCGTGACGAGCGATGAGCCCACCTTGACCACCAGCGTACGGGCGTGCTTGACGGGTGCGTCCATTTCTAGGCCTTGAGCGCCTTGGCGGCGGCGCGGCATACCTCCATGCAGCCGCGGCCGCTGATCGCCGAGATCTTGTACCAGGGCTTCTTCCACCGGAGGGAACGCAGAATCCGCTCGATGCGGCGGTCCGCTTCCTTGGCGTCCAGCAGGTCGATCTTGTTGAAGACCAGCCAGCGCGGCTTGCGATAGAGCGCCTCGTCATACTTCTTCAGCTCCTGCGCGATGGCGCGCGCATCCTTCGCCGGATCGGCCGCCTCCTCGAAGGGCGCAATGTCGATGACGTGCAGAAGGAGCTGGGTGCGTCCCAGGTGGCGCAGGAACTGATGGCCGAGGCCCGCGCCCTCCGCGGCGCCTTCGATCAGGCCCGGAATGTCGGCGATCACGAAGCTCGACTTGTCGCTCACCCGAACCATGCCCAGAGACGGATTGAGGGTCGTGAAGGGGTAGTCGGCCACTTTCGGGCGCGCGCTCGAGACCGCGCGGATGAAGCTCGACTTGCCGGCGTTCGGGAGGCCGAGCAGCCCCACGTCGGCGAGGACCTTCAGCTCGAGCGAGAGCGCGCGGCTCTCGCCCGGCTCGCCGCGGGTGAACTGGCGCGGCGCACGGTTCACGCTGGACTTGAAATGCGTGTTACCGAGGCCGCCGCGGCCGCCGCGCGCAAGGAGAGCGCGCTCGCCGTCCTTGGAAAGGTCCGCGACCAACTCGCCGGTTGCCGCATCCCGGATGACCGTACCCACGGGCATGCGCAGTTCGACGTCGCTTCCCGAGCGGCCGTCGCAATCGGATCCCATGCCGCGCACGCCGCTCTCCGCCCGATGGATGCGGTCGAAGCGGTAGTCCACGAGGGTGTTGATGTTGCGGTCCGCGCGGGCCCAGACGCTGCCGCCGCGGCCCCCGTCGCCGCCGTTCGGCCCGCCGCGCGGGACGTACTTCTCGCGGCGGAAGGTGGCGGCGCCGTCGCCGCCCTTGCCGGCGTGGACCTCGATCTTCGCTTCGTCGATGAACTTCATGGCACAAATAAAAAAGCCCTACCGGGCATCGATAGGGCTTTGTTGGCGGGAGGGACCGGCTACGCCGGAGCGCCCTCCGCGATGACCGAAACCGTCTTCTTCGACGCTTCCCCGCGCACCGCGTACTGCACCTGGCCGCTCACGCGCGCGAAGAGGGTGTGATCGCGGCCCATGCCGACGTTCGTGCCGGGACTCACCACGGTGCCGCGCTGGCGCACGAGGATCTGGCCCGCGTTGACGCGTTCGCCGCCGTAGACCTTCACGCCCAGCCGCTTGGCCTGGGAATCCCGCCCGTTGCGGGAGCTGCCGCCTGCCTTCTTGTGTGCCATGGCTGTTCCTTAGCCCTGAACGATGTCGTCGATGCGTACTTCGGTGTACGACTGCCGGTGTCCCTGCGACTTCTGGTAGTGCTTGCGCCGGCGCAGCTTGAAGATCTTCACCTTCTCGCCGCGGCCCTGCGCGACGACGGTCGCGTTGACCTTGGCGCCCGACACGAGGGGGGCGCCGACCTTGACGGCGTCGCCCGCGCCGACGAGGAGCACCTCGGCGAAGGACACTTTCGCGCCGACTTCGCCGCCGAGCGCTTCAACGCGGAGCTGCTCCCCCGACTGGACCTTGTACTGCTTGCCGCCGGACTTGATGATTGCGTACATGTGTTTGGGTGTTGCTTCGTTGGTGTTGCGGGTGGCGCCGACAGGGCGCTGTTGCGCCGACAAAGACTTGGAATTATAAGCGAGCCATGACTCTCCTGTCCACGCTGGGTCCGGTCGCGGAAGACCTGGAGCGTGTGGAGGCCCTGATCCGCGGCCGCCTGGACTCCGACGTGCCGCTTGTCCGGGAGGTTGCCGGGTACATCGTCGCCTCGGGTGGCAAGCGGATGCGTCCGGCGCTGCTGCTCCTCGCCAGCGGCGCGGCCGGCTTCACGGCGCAGGATCGCCAGGGTACGCGGCTGCTCCTCGCGACCGTGGTCGAGTTCATCCATACGGCGACGCTGCTGCACGACGACGTGGTGGACGAGTCCGCCCTGCGCCGGGGCCGCGACACCGCCAACGCGGCGTTCGGCAACGCGGCCGCGGTGCTCGTCGGGGACTTCCTGTACTCGCGCGCCTTCCAGATGATGGTCGAGGCCCAGGATATGCGCGTCATGGAGGTGCTCGCCGAGGCGACCAATACCATCGCCGCCGGCGAAGTCCTGCAGCTCATGGGCAGCCACGACGCCGATGTGGACGAAGCGCGCTACCTCGAGGTGATCCGGCGCAAGACGGCGAAGCTCTTCGAGGCCGCGGCGCGCCTGGGCGCCGTGCTGGCGCGGGCCCCGGCCGCGATCGAACGCGGCCTCGCGGACTATGGCATGCATGCCGGGACGGCTTTTCAGCTCATCGATGACGTGCTGGACTATTCCGGAGACGCCGGCTCGATCGGCAAGAGCCTCGGCGACGACCTCGCGGAAGGTAAACCGACGCTGCCGCTCATCCAGACCATGCGCGCGGGGACTCCGCAGCAGGCTGCGCTGGTGCGCGAAGCGATCGTCCATGGCGGACGCGGCGATTTCGCGGGGGTCCTGGAGGCGATCCGCAGCTGCGGCGCACTGGACTACGCCCGGCAGGCGGCCCAGCGGGAAGCGCAGCTCGCCGCGGGCGCGCTCGCGCCCCTTCGTGCGTCGAAGTTCAAGGATTCCTTGCTAGAATTGGCGTCCTTCTCCGTCACCCGGCGGAGTTAGTTTCCGCAGCGGGTCCGGCACGTCGGGGCGTAGCTCAGCCTGGTAGAGTACTGCGTTCGGGACGCAGGTGTCGGAGGTTCAAATCCTCTCGCCCCGACCACTCCCGGTTCCTTGCGGATGGCTCGACCGGCCCCTGTCGCCGCAGATGGGATAATCGCGCGCGATGGGCCGCATCCTCGTCATTCTTCTGATCGTCGTCCTGGCGGTATGGCTGCTGCGCCGCGCGCTGCGCCCGGCGAAAGGCGACAAGCCGCCCTCGAAACCGGCCAAGGAAGGCGAGCTCGTCGCCTGCGCGCGCTGCGGCCTGAACCTGCCGCGCAGCGAAGCGAGGGAAGCCGCCGGCGCCACCTACTGCAGCGACGAGCACGCCCGCCTCGGGCGCAGCTGATGGAAACGGCGGCCCGCTACTCGTCGGTCTTCGTCAGCCCGCAGAAGACCCCCGAGGCATTCTGGATTTCGCTGCGGTACTTCAACCTGTACCGCGTCGCTGTGGCCTCGCTTTTCCTCACGCTCACCGCCGTCTATGGCGATGCCCTCAATCTCGGCTCGCACCAGATCGATCTCTTCCGGTTTGTCGCCGCCGCATACCTCATTGCCGCCGTCCTGCTCCAGGCGGTGCTGCGCAACCTGCGCGACTATTTCCACGAGCAGCTCACGCTGCACGTCGGGCTCGATGTCCTGGCCATAACGCTGCTCATGTATGCGAGCGGCGGCATACGCAGCGGCCTGGGCGTCATGCTGCTGATCTCGCTCACGGCCGCGGCAATCGTAGCCCCCCGCCGCCTCAACATGCTGTATGCCGCGCTCGCGACCATTGCGCTCCTGCTCGAGCACGGGTACTGGGTCCTGGTGCAGGATGCCCCCGAGGCGAGCTACCTCCAGCCCGGGCTCTTCGCCATCGGATGCTTCGCCACGGCGAGCGTGACGGGGTGGCTGTCGCAGCGCGTCGCCGCCAACGAGCGCCTCGCGCACCAGCGCGGGCGGGAGCTCGCCACGCAGACCCGCGTCAGCCAGCTGGTGATTGCGGACATGCAGGACGGCGTCGCCGTCCTGGACCGCGACGGCCGCATCGTGCAGCACAATCCGCAGGCGCAGCGGCTGCTCGGCGCGGCGCCGCTCGTGGGCGCCGACATCGTCCGGCTGCTCCCGGCCTTCGCCTCGCAATGGCAGGCATGGCGGGCGGGACACGGCGCGCGCGGGCCGACGGGCGAGATCGAGGTGCGCGGCCGCGAGATGGGCCTGCGCCTGCTCGACACCGGCACCGAGGAGGAATACAGCGTTCTTTTCCTCGAAGACACCACGCGCAGCCGCGAGCAGGCGCGCCAGCTCAAGCTCGCCGCGCTCGGCCGCCTCACGGCGAACATCGCGCACGAGATCCGTAACCCGCTGTCCGCGATCAGCCACGCGACCGAGCTCCTGGACGAGGAGAAGCGCGGCGAGAGCCGGGAGCGGCTGACGCGCATCATCCGCGACAACGCGCAGCGGCTCGACCGCCTCGTCAACGACGTGCTGCAGCTCAACCGGCGCGACCGGGTCTCGGACGACCGCATCCCGCTGCGCCCCTGGCTCGAGGCCTTCGTGCCGGAGTTCGCTTTGAACGAGCGCGTACGGCCGGAGCGCATCACGCTCGACGTGCAGGACGCCGAAGTGCGCTTCGACCGCGAGCACCTGCGGCAGGTGCTCTGGAACCTGCTGCGCAATGCGGCCCGCTATGCCAGCGAGGCGCCGCAGGCGGTTCGCCTGGTCGCACGCGTCTTCGGCGACAGCGTGGAGCTCAGCGTAATCGACAACGGCCCCGGCGTGCCGGATTCGGACCAGGGCCAGCTGTTCGAGCCGTTCTTCACCACGCACAGCAACGGCACCGGACTGGGCCTGTACCTCGCCCGCGAGCTTTGCTCGGCGAACGGCGCCCGCCTGGAGTACGTCGACGACATGCCGGGCGCCCATTTCCGGATCCTGATGCGGGAGGCTGCTGCTTGAAAGCGCCGGAGCGAAGAGCCGCCGCCGGCCGCGGCGCGCGCGTGCTGGTCGTGGACGACGAGCCGGATATCCGGGAGCTGCTGGAGCTCACGCTGGTGAAGATGGGGCTTGGCGTCGACAGCGTCGGCACGGTCGCCGAGGCGAAGGCGCGCCTGCGCGAGGACCGCTTCGATCTCTGCCTGACGGACATGCGGCTCGCGGATGGCGAGGGCCTCGAGCTGGTGCGCCACATCGCTGGCCTCGGCGACGACCTCCCGGTGGCCGTCATCACCGCCTACGGAAGCGCCGACAACGCCGTGGCCGCGCTGAAGGCCGGCGCGTTCGACTACGTGTCGAAGCCCGTCGGGCTGGAGCAGCTGCGCGCCCTCGTGAAGTCGGCGCTCGCCCTGCCGGGCAAGGGGCAGGCGCCGGAGAAGGACCAGCAGCTCCTGGGCGAAAGCCCGCCGCTCGCGCAGGTGCGCGCCCTGCTCGAAAAGGTCGCCCGCACCCAGGCGCCGGTGCACATCTACGGCGAATCGGGCAGCGGCAAGGAACTGGCCGCGCGCCTCATCCACGACAAGGGGCCGCGGCATGACAAGCCGTTCATCGCGGTCAATTGCGGGGCGATCCCGGAGACGCTCATGGAAAGCGAGCTGTTCGGGTACCGCAAGGGCGCTTTCACGGGCGCGCACGAGGACCGCAACGGCTTCTTCCAGGCGGCCCACGGGGGAACGCTCTTCCTCGACGAGATCGCCGAGCTCCCGCTGCAGACGCAGGTCCTCCTGCTGCGCGCCATCCAGGAAAAGCGCGTGCGCAAGGTGGGCTCGACGCAGGAAGAGCCGGTCGACGCGCGCATCATTTGCGCGACCAACCAGCCGCTCGCGGGGCTGGTGGAAGCCGGGCGTTTCCGGCGCGACCTGTACTACCGCCTGAACGTCGTGGACCTCACCATGCCGCCGCTGCGGGAGTGCACGGACGACATCCCGCTCATCGCGCGCGCGATCCTGCAGCGCCTGGCCGCGCAGAACGGCGTGCCGGTGCCGCGCATTTCCAGCTCCGCCATGGCGGAGCTGATGCGCTACGACTTTCCGGGCAACGTGCGGGAGCTCGAGAACATCCTCGAGCGCGCGCTCGCCCTGTCGGGCTCGCCGGAATTGTCCGCCGAGGACCTGGCGCTGCACCGCATCGCCCCCGACGAGGGCGCGGGGAACGGAGAAACGGGCGTCCGGGCCGCGGGAATGCCGGATCTTCCGCTCCCCGCATACCTCGACCGCCTGGAGCGCGAGGCGATCCTCGCGGCGCTCTCGAAGACGGGCTTCAACCGCACCGCGGCGGCGCGCCTGCTCGGGATCACGTTCCGCCAGCTGCGTTACCGGATGCAGCGCCTGGGGATCCGCGAAGAGTGAAGCTCGGGCCGCAGGGCCATCTCGAAGGGGCGCGGTTCGTCGAGTCCCCCAACTTCGACGCGCGCCCCGAGGGCGTGGAGATCTCGCTGCTGGTCGTGCACTCGATCAGCCTGCCGCCCGGGCAGTTCGGCGGCCCGGCCATCGAGCAGCTGTTCACCAACTGCCTGGAACCGGCCGAGCATCCCTATTTCCGCGAGATCTGCGCGCTGCGGGTCTCGGCGCATTTCCTCGTGCGCCGCGACGGCGCGCTGCTGCAGTTCGTCCCCGTCGCCGCGCGGGCCTGGCACGCCGGCGCGTCGCGCTGGCGCGGCCGCGAGCGCTGCAACGACTTCTCGGTCGGCGTGGAGCTCGAGGGCACGGAGGGCGCGCCGTTCGCTCCGGCGCAGTACGAGACGCTGGCCGCGCTGGCGTCGGCGCTGCGCCGCGCCCTGCCGCTGCGCGATTTCGCCGCGCACAGCGACGTGGCGCGCGGGCGCAAGACGGATCCGGGCAGCGGCTTCGACTGGTCCATGTTCCTCGCGCGCCTCGCGCGGTGATATACCGGTAATAGTGCACGCTCGGGCGCCCGCGCCCAGATCTAGTGCTTTCTGTTGCACCGCAGTAGACCACCTACATGTTGCGCTTCAGATACGGTTCAGGCCGTTATTTAGTGGCGCGCGCTTGCGCAAAAAAAAATTCGTGTGTAGGCTGCGCCACAAGTTGTGATGCATCGGTACTGAATCACTAGATTTAGTAGTCAGCAGCGGTGCCAAGGCCGCAGCTGCAGGCGACACGGGAGGCAGGGACATGCAGATTGCTCAGGAAAACAGCGCCGCGGCGGCCCCAGGGCTTGGCGTCGGGCTTCCTGAGTCGAGCAATACGGGGCGCAGCCCCTATTCCGACTACAAGATCATCCGGCGCAACGGCGCGGTGGTGGCGTTCGAGCCGGCGAAGATTTCCGTCGCCATGACCAAGGCGTTCCTGGCGGTGAACGGCACGCAGGGCGCGGCCTCGGCGCGCATCCGGGAGATCGTCTCGGCGCTCACCGACACGGTGGTGCAGGCGCTCATCCGGCGCCAGCCGCAGGGCGGCACGTTCCATATAGAAGACGTCCAGGACCAGGTCGAGCTCGCGCTCATGCGCTCGGGCGAACACGACGTGGCGCGCTCCTACGTCCTGTACCGCGAGGAACGCTCGCGCGCCCGCGCCGCCGAGAAGACCGCGGCGCGCGCCGGGCAGGGCGACACGGTGCACGTGGTGGAGAACGGGCAGCGCAAGCCGCTCGACCGCGAGGCGCTGCGGCGCGTGGTCGCCGCCGCATGCGAGGGCCTCGCCGACGCGAAGCCCGACGCGATCCTCGACACCACGCTGCGCGACCTCTACGACGGCGTGCCACTCGACGAAGTGCGCAAGTCGGCCATCATGGCCGCGCGCGCCCTGATCGAGAAGGACCCCGAATACAGCTACGTCACCGCACGGCTGCTGCTCAACACGATCCGCATGGAAGTGCTGGGCGAGGAAGTGAGCCAAGCCGGGATGGAGGCGCGCTACGCGACCTACTTCCCGCAGTTCATCGCGGAGGGCATCGCCGCCGAGCTGCTCGACCCCGAGCTCGCGCGCTTCGACCTCGAGAAGCTGGGCCGGGCGCTCAAGTCGAAGCGCGACCTGCAGTTCGGCTACCTCGGGCTGCAGACGCTGTACGACCGCTACTTCCTTCATATCCAGGGTCGGCGCATCGAGCTGCCCCAGGCCTTCTTCATGCGCGTGGCGATGGGCCTCGCGCTCAAGGAGAAGGACCGCGAGGCGCGCGCGGTCGAGTTCTACGACGTGCTGTCGAGCTTCGACTTCATGAGCTCGACCCCCACCCTGTTCAACTCGGGCACCCTGCGCTCGCAGCTTTCGAGCTGCTACCTGACCACGGTGGCCGACGACCTTGACGGCATCTACGAAGCCATCAAGGAGAACGCGCTGCTCGCGAAGTACGCCGGCGGGCTGGGCAACGACTGGACCCCGGTGCGCGCGCTCGGCTCCCACATCAAGGGCACGAACGGCAAGTCCCAGGGCGTGGTGCCGTTCCTGAAGGTGGTGAACGATACGGCGGTCGCCGTGAACCAGGGCGGCAAGAGGAAAGGAGCCGTCTGCTCCTACCTCGAAACCTGGCACCTCGACATCGAGGAGTTCCTCGAGCTGCGCAAGAACACCGGCGACGACCGGCGCCGCACCCACGACATGAACACGGCGAACTGGATCCCCGACCTGTTCATGAAGCGGGTGATGGAGAACGCCGAGTGGACCCTCTTCAGTCCCTCCGACTGCCGCGACCTGCACGACAAGTTCGGCAAGGCGTTCGAGGAAGCCTACCTGCGCTACGAGGACAAGGCCGCGCGCGGCGAGCTCAAGCTCTTCAAGAAGATCCCGGCCGTGCAGCTGTGGCGCAAGATGCTGTCGATGCTCTTCGAGACGGGGCATCCGTGGATCACCTTCAAGGACCCGTGCAACCTGCGCAGCCCGCAGCAGCACGCCGGCGTGGTCCATTCCTCCAACCTCTGCACCGAGATCACGCTCAACACCTCGTCCGACGAGATCGCGGTCTGCAACCTCGGCTCGGTCAACCTCGTCGCGCACCTTGACGCGCAGGGCCGGCTCGACTTCGACAAGCTGAAGAAGACGATCCGCATCGCGATGCGGATGCTCGACAACGTCATCGACATCAACTACTACGCGGTCGGCAAGGCGCGCAACTCGAACATGCGCCACCGCCCCGTCGGCCTCGGAATCATGGGATTCCAGGACTGCCTGCACAAGATGCGGGTGGCCTATGCCTCGAAGGAGGCGGTGGAGTTCGCCGACCGCTCGATGGAGATGGTGTGCTACGCCGCGTACTGGGCGTCCACCGAGCTCGCCGAGGAGCGCGGCCGGTACGCCAGCTTCCCGGGCTCGCTCTGGGACCGCGGCATCCTGCCGCAGGACACGCTCGACCTCCTCGCCGCCGAGCGCGGCGGCTACGTCGAGCTCGACCGCTCGTCGGCCCTCGACTGGACGCCGCTTCGCGAGCGCATCCGCAAGCACGGCATGCGCAACTCCAACTGCGTGGCGATCGCCCCGACGGCGACCATCGCCAATATCATCGGCGTGTCGGCCTCCATCGAGCCGACGTTCCAGAACCTCTTCGTCAAGTCGAACCTGTCCGGGGAGTTCACGGTGGTCAACGACTACCTGGTCGGGGATCTCAAGCGCGCCGGCCTGTGGGACGAGGTGATGATCGCCGACCTCAAGTACTTCGACGGCAACCTGGCCCGCATCGACCGCGTGCCGGCCGACCTGCGCCGCCTCTACGCGACGGCCTTCGAGGTCGAGCCGAAGTGGCTCGTGGAGGCGGGCGCGCGCCGCCAGAAGTGGATCGACCAGTCGCAGTCCCTCAACATCTACATGGGCGGCGCCTCCGGCAAGAAACTGGACGAGACGTACAAGCTGGCCTGGCTGCGCGGCCTGAAGACGACGTACTACCTGCGCGCCATGGGCGCAACGCACGCGGAGAAGTCCACCAGCAAGGCCGGCGCGCTCAACGCGGTTCCCGCGGAAGGCGGCGCGTTCAGCGCATCCGCGGACACCACGGCGCCGGTCGACGCGGCCGAGCCGAAGTTCTGCGCCATCGACAACCCGGACTGCGAGGCATGCCAGTGAAAAAGACCGGGGCGGGCACGTGATCACGCTCGGCAGCCGCAGCTTCGCCGGGCCGTTCCTCCTGCCGCTGTGGTCGCCGCCGCGCAATGCGGGGCTGTTTGCGGTGATGGTCCCGGGCTGGCGCCTGCTGACCTTCCGCGCCCTGCACTTCGGCGCCGCCGAAACGTTCTCGGCCGACGCCATCCGCGGCAGCGCGAGCTATCGCGACTGGATCACCGCCGCCGGCACCGAATGGAACCTGTACGTGGCGACGCACGATATGTCGTTCACGACCGAGGCGCAGCGCGCCGCTGCCCGCGACGAGGTCGCGCGCGACTACAGGCCCGAATTCGCCGTGCCAGTTCCGAATCCCGAGCTGCCCGGGCTGCGCACCATGCTGCTGGCGCGCGCCCTCAGAACCCAGAGCGAGAGATAAGCGAGCGATGCTGAACTTCGAAGAAGAAGGCAGCCTGAAGTCGATCCCGGGCCTGCAGCCGCCGGTGACCGGCTTCGTGCCGGCGGGCTCCGGCCTGGAAGCGCACGCCCCCGAAGTGCGCCGGGTCACCGTCGACGACAAGCGGGTGATCAACTCGAAGGCCGACGTCAACCAACTGGTGCCGTTCAAGTACAAGTGGGCCTGGGAGAAATACCTGGCCGCCTGCGCCAACCACTGGATGCCGCAGGAAATCAACATGAGCCGGGACATCCAGCTCTGGAAGGATCCGAACGGCCTCACCGAGGACGAGCGGCGCGTGGTGAAGCGAAACCTCGGCTTCTTCGTCACCGCGGATTCGCTCGCGGCGAACAACATCGTCCTGGGCACGTACCGCCACATCACGGCGCCGGAATGCCGGCAGTACCTCCTGCGGCAGGCCTTCGAGGAGGCGATCCACACCCACGCCTACCAGTACATCGTCGAGAGCCTGGACCTCGACGAGAGCGAGATCTTCAACGCCTACCACGAGGTCGGCTCGATCCGCGACAAGGACGCGTTCCTCGTGCCGTTCATCGACGTGCTGACCGACCCGGCGTTCAAGACCGGTACGCCGGAGGCCGACCAGCAGCTCCTGAAGAGCCTGATCGTGTTCTCGTGCCTGATGGAAGGCCTCTTCTTCTACGTCGGCTTCGCGCAGATCCTCGCGCTGGGCCGGCAGAACAAGATGACCGGCGCGGCGGAGCAGTACATGTACATCCTGCGCGACGAGTCCATGCACTGCAACTTCGGCATCGACCTCGTCAACACCATCAAGCTCGAGAACCCGCACCTCTGGACCCCGCAGTTCCGCGAGGAGATCCAGGGCCTGTTCCGCCAGGCGGTCGAGCTCGAATACCGCTACGCCGAGGACACCATGCCGCGCGGGGTGCTCGGCCTCAACGCACCGATGTTCAAGGAATACCTGCGCTTCATCGCCAACCGGCGCTGCCAGCAGATCGGCCTGGACACGCTGTTCCCCGGCGCGAGCAACCCCTTCCCGTGGATGAGCGAGATGATCGACCTGAAGAAGGAAAGAAACTTCTTCGAGACGCGAGTGATCGAGTACCAGACGGGCGGCGCCCTGAGCTGGGACTGAACATGAAAGAGGAATGGGAAGAAATGCGCATTACCGCCTGCAAGGCTGAAGAAGACTACAAGCTGTGGCTGCGCTTCGAGGACGGCCTCGAGGGCAGCGTGTTTCTCGGCAATCTGCTCGAAATCGGCGCGTTCCAGCTGTGGCGCGACGTGCGCGAGTTCGAGAAGGTGAGCGTCGACCCGGACACCGCCACCGTCACCTGGGAAGGCGGGATCCGCCTCGACGCCGACATCCTGTACCACGACGTCAAGCACAGCCACGAGCAGCACGAGGAGCACACCGAGATTCAGCACGCCGCGCCGGGGCAACCCGGGACGGCGGTTGAATAGCCCGGGCGGTATCGCCGGGCTTCCCGTAGTTCAACAACCTTGAAGGAGATTCAAGATGGCGAAGAAAAAAGCGAAAAAAGGCGGAAAGAAAAAGAAGAAGAAGAAAGCGTCAAAAAAGAAGAAAAAAGCGTCAAAAAAAGCTGGTAAGAAGAAGGCGGCAGGAAAAAAGAAATCCGCCAAGAAGAAGAAAAAGGCGGGAAAAAAGAAAAAGGCAAAGCAAGCCGCCAGACCTAAGGCCAGCCCCGCGGGAAGGATGATGAGCGCTCCGGTTGCGCAGTCATCCTCCGCTGCGACCGGCGCGAGACCCGCGCTGAATCCAGCGGCCGCGTGGCCGTTCCCCACGGGTTCCCGGCCGTAACCGGGACCCGGGGGAGCGAGGCGGGGGCGCAAGCCCCTCGCCGGGCCCTCGAAGCTCAGCGGACCGGCTTGGTCAATCGACCTAGCTGGGGAGACAGACGGGCCGGTCCGCGAGGCTTCACCAAGACCCGCCATTCTATGCGGGTGGCACCACATACAGAAAAAAGACTTTCGAAACAATGATTTCGCAGCGCAGCAGCTCGCCGGTGCAGCACGAGGAGAACGTATTGACGCAATAGGGTAATTCTTACTATGATGCCTCCTGTTGCATCGCAACATTCCGCACGACTCGAGGGGGTCCGTACCCAGCTCTCGAGGATCCTTCTCCCTGTCGCAGACCCGTCCCCTCCGGTGGACGGCCTACGATCGGGCGAAGCAGCAGCAGGAGGGTTGAAGATGAATACGACGTTGCTCCTGGCTCACCGGGCGTATGCAGCGGTCAAGGGCACCCTGGCCCTCGTAGGCGCTGCGGCGCTGCTGGGCCTCTACCTCACCCCCGCGGCGCGCGAGACGCTTCTCTCGCTTTTGCCGCGCCTTTCCGTGCCGTTCGCGGAGACGGCGGTGGCCGCGGGAAGCATCCAGCCGCGACCCGCGCAGAGCGCGCTGGAGCTCGAAAAGCAGGCGATCGCCGAATTCATTTCCCGCCGCTACCGCGTGGCAGGCGAAGCCGCCTCCGCCTACGTTGCCACCGCGTACTACGCCGGTTCGCTGCATGGCGTCGATCCGGTGCTGATCCTTGCGGTGATGGCCATCGAGTCGCGCTACAACCCCGTTGCCGAAAGCGTGATGGGCGCCAAGGGACTGATGCAGGTGATCCCGAAGTACCACCTCGAGAAACTCTCCGACCATGGCGGCGAGGATGCGCTGCTCAACCCGGAGG
>DASPMF010000171.1:0-3977 GCA_035627155.1 Burkholderiales bacterium
CTCCTTGAACCGGTCCGAGTACACGATGACGTCGGCCTCGGCATCCCAGTCGGTGAAGCCGGCCTTGGTCGCGTGCACCAGCAGGCCCAGGCGGTCGCGCTCGAGCGAGAGCTCGCGCTCCTGCGCCGCTTCCTTGCGCCGCTGCCGCTCGGTGAGGTACGAGAAGACGTTGGCGAAGAGGATGGTGAGGACCAGCGTGGCGACGATGCGCACCGTGATGTCCGTGCCGTAGGCCGCGTAGCCGAACGGCACCGCGAGCACGACGATGGTGGCGTTGTAGAGGTTGGCGATGCGCCGCTCGAGGATGAAGTGGAACAGCAGGATCGCCGGGTAGGCCCAGAACACGCCGACCTGGCCGCGCGCCGCCATCGCGATGCCGAGCGCGCCGAGCACCGGCAGGAACACCACGCCGGGCGGCACCAGGCGCCGGCCCTTGAAGAGCGCGATGCCGTTGACGAGGAACCAGGCGACGACCGCCATGTTGATCGCGCCGAGCACCGGCCGGCCCTGCACGAAGTTGTTGATGCCGAACGGCGTGAGGAACAGCACGCCGATCATCGAGAGGGCGAAGAAGTCCTTGTCGCCCTTCTCGGCGAAGAAGCCGAGCTCGCCGGAGAGGAGCCTCTTCGCGAGCGCCTTCACCGCTCGAGGATCGCCGTCACGCCCTGCCCGCCGGCGGCGCACACCGAGATCAGGCCGCGCCCGGCGCCGCGCTCGGCGAGCTGCTTCGCCAGCGTGGCCACCACGCGCGCGCCGGTGGCGGCGAACGGATGGCCGATCGCCACGCTGGATCCCTTCGGGTTCAGCTTCGAAAAATCCAAGGAACCAAGAGGCGCACGGCCAAGGCGTTTCCTGCACCACGCCTCGCTCTCCCAAGCCTTGAGCGTGCAGAGCACCTGGCCGGCGAAGGCCTCGTGGATCTCGTAGATGTCGAAGTCCTGCAGCTTGAGCCCGGCGCGATCGAGCATGCGCGGCACCGCGTAGGCGGGCGCCATGAGCATCCCTTCCTTCTCGCCCGCCATGCCGGTGAAGTCGACCGCCGCCGTCTCGGAATAGGTGAGGTACGCGAGCACCGGGATGCCGCGCGCTTTAGCCCAGTCTTCCGATGCGAGGAGCACGCACGCCGCGCCGTCCGTGAGCGGCGAGCTGTTTCCCGCCGTCAGCGTCCCCTTCCCGCTGCGGTCGAACGCCGTCTTCAGCTTGGCGAGCTTCTCGAGGGAGGTGTCGGCGCGAACGTTGTTGTCAGCGGAAAGATTCGCGAAAGGAACGACCAGGTCCTTGAAGAAGCCGGATTGCCAGGCGGCCGCGGCGTTCCTGTGGCTCGCGAGGGCGAGCTCGTCCTGCGCCTGCCGCGTGACCTGCCATTCCTTCACCATCTCCTCGCAGTGCTGGCCCATCGAGAGCCCGGTGCGCGGCTCGCCCGTGCTCGGCGGCTGCGGCTTCAGGTACCGGGGTTTCATCGAAAGCCAGGGCTTCAGCCGCTCCATCGCGCTGCGCCCCCTTGCACTGGCGAGGGCAATTCTTCGAAAGGCCGGGCTGAAGGCAAGCGGGACGTCGCTCGCGCTGTCCACGCCGCCGCCGATGGCGCTGTCGATCTCCCCGAGCGCGATGCGATAGCCCAGCTGGATGATGGCCGAGAGGCTGGTGCCGCAGGCGCGCTGCAGGTCGTAGGCCGGCGTCGCCGGGTGCAGGCCGCTGCCCAGCACGGACTCGCGCGCGAGGTTCCAGTCGCGCGAGTGCTTGAGCACCGCCCCGGCGGCGACCTCGCCCAGCTGTTGATTCTTCAATCCAAAACGCTCGACCAGCGCCCTGAAGACCGCGGTGAGCATCTCCTGGTTGCTGGCCGAGGCGTAGGCGCTCCACTGGCGGGCGAACGGAATGCGGCTGCCGCCGAGGATGGCGACGCGGCGAGTCGTCTGGTTCATCGAATTCCCCCTGTTGCGTGCGTATATTAGCCCTTGCATGGAAGACGCCCTCATGCTCGCCCGCGTGCAGTTCGGGCTGAACATCAGTTTCCACATCCTTTTCCCGAGCATCACGATCGGCCTCGCCTGGCTGCTCGTCGTGTTCCGCCTGCGCTACGAGCGCACCCGGGACGCCGCCTGGCTCGCCACCTACAAGCTGTGGGTGAAGGTGTTCGCGCTGTCCTTCGCGATGGGCGTGGTCTCCGGGGTGGTGATGAGCTTCCAGTTCGGCACCAACTGGCCTGGCTACATGAACCGCGTCGGCAACATCGCCGGCCCGCTGCTCGCCTACGAGGTGCTCACCGCGTTCTTCCTCGAGGCCACGTTCCTCGGCATCATGCTCTTCGGCATGAACCGCGTGCCCGGCTGGGTGCACGTGCTCTCCACCTTCTTCGTCGCCATCGGCACGACGATCTCGGCGTTCTGGATCCTCGCCCTCAACTCCTGGATGCAGACGCCGGTCGGCCACGTGGTCGTGACCTCGCCCGGCGGCGACCCGGTGATCATCGCCGGCGACTGGTGGCAGGTGATCTTCAATCCCTCGTTCCCCTACCGCCTCGTGCACATGCTGCTCGCGAGCGGCATCACCGCGTCGTTCCTCGTCGGCGGGCTCTCGGCGTGGCGGCTGCTCAAGGCGAAGGGCGATCCGGGCGCGCGCTTCACGCTGCGCTTCGCGATGCGCCTCGCCGCGGTGCTCGTGCCGCTGCAGATCGTCGTCGGCGACCTGCACGGCCTCAACACGCTCGAGCACCAGCCGGCGAAGATCGCCGCGGTGGAAGCCCTCTGGAAGACCGAGAAAGGCGCGGCGCTCACGCTGATCGGCATCCCGAACGAGGAGGCGAAGCGCACCGACTACGCGATCGAAGTGCCGAAGATGCTCTCGCTCATCCTGGCGCACGACCTCGACGGGGAAGTGCGCGGCCTGGAGGAATTCGCGCCCGACCACCCGCCGGTCGCGCCGGTGTTCTTCGCCTTCCGCATCATGGTCGGCACGGGGATCCTGATGCTCGCCGTGTCGTGGTTCTCGGTGTTCGCGATGAAGAGGCGGCCCGAGCTGCCGCGCTGGCTGCTCTGGACCGTCGCCGGCATGACCTTCTCCGGCTGGGTCGCCACGCTCGCCGGCTGGTACGTGACCGAGATCGGCCGCCAGCCGTGGCTGGTCACCGGCATCCTGCGCACGGCGGACGCGGTCGGGGACGTCGGCACGGGCCGGCTCGGCGCGAGCCTCACCGCATACGTCCTCACCTACGCGGCGCTCCTGCTCTCCTATATGGTGGTCCTCACCCACCTCGCCGGCAAAGGCGAGGCGCGCACGGTCATGAAGGGCGACGTCAAGTGAGCGCCGAAACGCTCGCCGTGATCTTCACCGTGCTCATGGGCGCCTCGATCCTCGCCTACGTGGTGCTCGACGGCTACGACCTCGGCGTCGGCATGCTGATGGCCGGCGCCGACGAGAAGGAGCAGCAGGTGATGGTGAATTCGATCGGGCCGTTCTGGGACGCGAACGAGACCTGGCTGGTGCTTGGCATCGGTCTGCTGCTGGTCGGCTTTCCGGAAGCGCACGGCATCGTGCTCGGCGCGCTCTACCTGCCGGTGGCGGCGATGCTGGTCGGGCTGATGATCCGCGGCGTGGCGTTCGAGCTGCGCGTGAAGGCCGAGGGCTGGCATCGCCAGCTCTGGAACTGGCTGTTCTGGGCCGGCTCGTTCCTCGCCTCGTTCTCGCAGGGCCTGATGCTCGGGCGCTACATCACCGGCTTCGACCGCGGCTTCGGCTACTGGCTGTTCGCGATCGTCACCGGCGCCGCGGTGTGCGGCGGCTGCGTGCTGCTCGGCGCGACCTGGCTGGTGTGGAAAACCGAAGGCGCGCTGCAGAAGAAGGCGATCGCCTGGGCGAAGTGGGGGCTCCTCTGGGTCGCGCTCGGCGTGGCGCTCATTTCGCTCGGCACGCCGATGGTCAGCGCCACCGTGCGGGAGAAGTGGTTTTCGTTCCCGAATATCCTGCTCCTGTCTCCG
>DASPMF010000172.1:0-7083 GCA_035627155.1 Burkholderiales bacterium
AGCGGGTAGCGGGCCGGGCGTGGAACTCGTCGCGATTGGCGGCGACGACGAGCGGCAGGTCCGGCCGCACGCGCCAAGCTACGAGGATCAGGCAAATATGAAGCGCTCCACCTTGCGCGCGAAGCCGAAGGCCGCGCTCTCCCGCTCGAGCAGCGATTCGAACGCCTCGGCGTCCTGCACGTTCTCATAGACCTCCATGAAGGTCGCCGGATCGTCGCGCCGGCGCATCCAGCGTCCGCGCACGCCGCAGGCCTTCTCCACGCGCTCAAAGAGCGATTGCACGTCCGCCCGCAACGCTTCCGCCCGGCCGGGCTCGACCTTGTAGTACACGTAGTAGTTCAAGCGCCTTCGACCGGGACCACGGCCAGGACCTCGACGGCATGCGGCGCCGGCGCCGCATCGACGACCGTGCCGCCTGCGTAGTCCTGGCCCGGCTGAAGCGCCGTGCCCGCAGGCGCCTCGAAGCGCTTCATGCGCCGTTTCACCTGCCCTCGGTACTGCGCCCGCGCGACGACTTCCTGCCCCGGATAGCAGCCCTTCTGGAAATTCACCGCGCCCAGCGTCTCGTAGTTCACCATCTGCGGAACAAAGAGGTCCTGCGTCGCGGCCGTGATCAGCGGCCGGCCCGCGCGGATTTCTTCCAGGTTCCAGCGTGCTTCTGGAACTTGCGCCGCGCCCGACGGCGCGCCGGAATCTTTCGAGAACCTCAGGGCTCGAGCGTCACCCATCCTCACCGTCAGGACGGAGTCCGCATTGGAGGTCGCGAGGAGGGCCGGCGGCAAGCCGGCGATCTCGCCCCAGATGCCCATCTGCGTCCACGCATCGCTCTCGTCCGCAACGCGCACTTTCGAACGCAGGACGAACATGGAGAGCCGCTTGGCGATGGCGGGCGCCAGGTCGCGCGATAGTTGCAGAAGAAATCCGCCGTCGACCGGAACCACGAGGAAGCTCGCGAGCAGGCGACCTTTGGCGGAGCACCAGCCGGCGAGGGCGGCGCGATCCTGCGGAAGGTTCGCGACGTCGTTGGTGAGCTGCGCGTGGAGAAATTCACGAGCCTGCTCGCCGGTGACGGAGAGGATGCCGTAGCGGGTGAGGCGCGTAAATTCCATCGTAAGATGCGGATTCTACTGTCGCCTCCCGTCTTGAAAGCCTTCTTCACACTGGTGTTTCTCGCCGTACTGGGCGCCGCCGGCTACGGAGCCTGGTACGTCGCCTCGCCGCTCCGGACCGCGAAGCTGCCGCTCGAGTTCGAGATTCCGCCGGGGACCGGCTTCCGGGCCGCGACGGAGATCCTCCAGCGCGCCGGCGTCCAGGTGCGCCGGTACGAGTTCGAGGCCCTCGCGCGCGCCACGGGCCGCGCACGCGACGTCAAGGCCGGCAACTACCAGCTCACGCAGGCCGTTACGCCCATGCAGCTGCTCGAGAAGCTCACGCGGGGCGACGTCACCCAGGCGGATGTGCGCCTCATAGAGGGCTGGACCTTCGCGCAGTTTCGCGCCGCACTCGACGCAAGCCCGCACCTCAGGCACGACACCGCCGGCCTGGAGGACGCGCAGGTCCTGGAGCGCCTGCAACTGAAGGAGGAGCACCCCGAGGGGCTGTTCTTCCCGGACACGTATCTCTTCGTCAAGGGCGCGAGCGACCTGACGGTGCTGCGCCGGGCCTATCGGGCGATGCAGCGGCACTTGAGCGCCGAATGGGAAGGGCGCAACCCGGCGGTCCCGTACCGCACCCCGTACGACGCGCTCATCATGGCGTCGATCATCGAGAAGGAAACCGGCAAGGGATCGGAGCGTGAACTGATCGCCGGCGTGCTCACGAATCGCCTGCGCATCGGCATGCGCCTGCAGGTCGACCCGACCGTCATCTATGGCTTGGGCAGCGCCTTCGACGGCAACCTGAAGAAGGTTCACTTGCTGGAAGACGGCCCGTACAACACGTACACGCGCGCGGGGCTTCCGCCAACGCCGATATCCATGCCGGGGCGCGCGTCGCTGCGCGCGGCGCTGCGGCCTGCCAGGACCGACGCGCTCTTCTATGTCTCCCGGGGCGACGGCTCCAGCGCGTTCTCGCGCAACCTGCGCGAGCACAACCGTGCGGTCAACAAGTACCAGCTCAAGCGATGAGCCGCGGTCGATTCATCACCCTCGAAGGCATGGACGGCGCTGGCAAGTCGAGCCATGTGCAGTTCGTGGCGGACCATGTTGCGCAGCGCGCGCCGCACGTCATCGTCACGCGGGAGCCCGGCGGCACGGATCTCGCCGAGCGCCTGCGCCGGGCGATCCTCGAGGAACCGATGGAGCCGGTGACGGAAACGCTGCTGATCGCCGCCGCGAGAGCCGACCATGTGCAGCGCGTGATCGGTCCGGCGCTGGAGGCGGGTTCCTGGGTGGTCTGCGACCGCTTTCATGACGCGACGGCGGCGTACCAGGGCGCCGGCAAGGGCGTGGCCGGCGAACTGATCGAGCACCTCGGCCGGGCAGCCCATCCGGGGCTCGTCCCGGATCGCACGCTGCTTTTCGACTGCACCTACGAAGTGGCCCGCGAGCGGCTCGCGGGCTCCGGCAAGCAACTGGACCGCTTCGAGCGGGAAACCCGGGAGTTCTTCGAGCGGGTCCGCGCCGCGTACCAGGCTCGCGCGAAGGCCGACGCCTCGCGCATCCGGGTCATCGACGCGACGCGCGACTTCGAATCCGTCCGCAAGCTCGTCGAGGCCGCGCTCGCGTTCTGATGCATCCCTGGAACGCCTCGATCCTGGAATCGCTGGTGCAACGGCTGGACGTGTTGCCGCATGCGTTGCTTGTCCATGGCGCGCGCGGCGTCGGCAAGCTGGCGCTCGCCGAGCGCGTCGCCCAGGCGATCCTGTGCGAATCCTCGGGCAGCCGTCCATGCGGTTCTTGCGAAGGCTGCCGGTGGTATTCGGCCGGAACCCATCCGGACTTCCGGCGCGTGGAGCCGGAGGCGCTCATGCCCGCGCCGGCGGGCGATGAAGACGCGCCGGCCCCGGAGCGCAAAGGAAAGCCCAGCCTCGAGATCAAGATCTCGCAGGTTCGCGAGCTCGCGGACTTCCTCAACGTCGGCTCGCACCGCGGCCGGCGGCGCGTCGCCCTCGTGCACCCGGCCGAAGACATGAACGCCAACGCGGCGAACGCGCTCCTGAAGGGCCTCGAGGAGCCCCCGGGCGGCGCGATGTTCATCCTCGTTTCCCACCGGCCGGCCGGGTTGCTTGCGACCATCCGCAGCCGATGTGTCGCGGTGCCCGTGGCAAGGCCGCCGGCGAACACGGCGATCGCATGGCTGCGATCCGAAGGAATCAGGGATCCCGAGCGCTGGCTCGCATATGCCGGCGGCGCGCCGTTGCTTGCCGCGGACTACAGCGCCCACGCCGCCGTGCTCGATCGCTGGCTTGGCGTGGCGCGTGGACGCGATACGGCGCTTCCGGACACGCGCGAGGACCTTGAGGCGCTGGCCGAGGTGCTCCAGAAACTCGCGCTCGATCGTGCGCTGGGGGCCTTCGGCCTCGCGCAGAAGTA
The DNA here is from genome assembly GCA_035627155.1 of Burkholderiales bacterium. Classification (GTDB taxonomy): domain Bacteria; phylum Pseudomonadota; class Gammaproteobacteria; order Burkholderiales; family SG8-39; genus SCGC-AG-212-J23. The sequence goes on from DASPMF010000172.1 coordinate 3,534, forward strand.
CGGCTTGTCGGAGCCGGCTAGCGGGGAGGCCCAAGCTTGGCTGCGCTTCGCCCGGCGGATGGGCGAGCACCGCGCCTTGGCGCGGCATCCGTTGAACCCGCGCCTGTTTGCAGCTCAGATGCTGGGGGAGAAGCCTGAGAACTAACCTAAGGTTACGCCTGGAAGTTACTGAGAAAGAAGCGTATCCGTGACTTAGACATTATTTAACATAATACACATTGTTAGTTTAGTTTGTCGGTCGACGGGACCGGGAAGCGAACGACCGGAATACCTTCCTCGACGAGCTCCTCGTGCTCCTCAGGCGTTGTCTGGCCGCGGATCGGGCGCGCCTCCGCCTCCTTATAGAAGATCTTCCGAGCCTCTTCGGGGAATGCCTTGCCGACGTCCTCGGACTTGGTCAGCAGCTCATCGAGCATGCGCGAATACAGCATTTGGGCAATTGCGAACGGATCCTTGCCTTCCATGTCGGCGGTCTTCGCGGCCGGGAGTGCAACGGAAGCGGGCGGCTGCGCGCCGAGATTGAACCGGGCCGCCGACGGGACTCGGCGTACCTGCGCGGAGCCGCAGGTCGGGCACTCCACCAGCTGGCGTTCGCTCTGCGAAGCGAAATCCGAAGCCGATGAGAACCACCCTTCGAAACGGTGGTCGCCGGCGCAAAGCAGATCGAAAACAATCATTTGCAGCACATTCTACCCATACAATCCCGGCATGCTCGCCGACCGTATCGAAGGCAAGTGGATCGACCTTTTCGCCGAGGTGTTCGCGCTCTGCAAGGTGCGCAAGGACGAACCGTGCGCGATTCTTTCGGAGACGCAATCCCGTGCACTCAACGTGCAGTTGGCCGAGCTCGCAGTGCACCGGCTTGGCGCCCGCTTCTTCCATGTCGTCGTGCCGACGCCGCGCCAATCCGCGCCGGTCCCCATCCGCTCCACCGGCGCATCGGACGCCCTCGGCGGCATGGACGCTGCCGTGGCGGCCCTGGCGGCCTCCTCTTTCGTCGTGGACTGCACCATCGAGGGGTTGATGCATGCCCGCGAGCTGCCGCGCATCCTCAAGGGGGGTGCGCGCGTGCTCTACGTTTCCAACGAGCATCCTGACGTCCTCGAGCGGCTGCTTCCCTCCCCCGCCGACGAACAGCAGGCGAGGGCGGCGATGCGCGTCCTGAAGGAAGGGCGTGAAATGGCGGTCACCTCCCCTGCCGGCACGCAGCTGCGCATCGGCCTTGAAGGGGCGAGAGTTGGCGGAGTCTGGGGATTCACCGAGAAGCCCGGAACGCTCTCGCATTGGCCCGGCGGCCTGTGTTTGGCCTTCCCGGGCCCGGGCAGAGTGAGCGGCCGGCTCGTCCTCGCGCCCGGCGACCTGAACCTCACCTTCAAGCGCTACATCGAATCCCCCGTGCCGCTCACCATTGAAGCGGACTACGTGACGAACGTCGGGGGCAGCGGCGTCGACGCCGATCTCATGCGCGAGTACTTCGCGGCATGGGGCGACCGCGACGCATATGCCGTGTCCCACGTGGGCTGGGGCCTCAACCGCCGCGCCCGCTGGGATGCGCTCGCGCTCTACGACCGCCGCGACGTGAACGGCACGGAGCAACGCGCCTTCGCCGGGAACTTCCTCTATTCCACCGGCGCCAACGAGGTGGCGGGCCGCCACACGATGGGCCACTTCGACCTGCCGCTTCGCCACTGCACGATCGAGGTCGACGGCCGCGCGGTGGTCCGGGACGGATCGCTCGTCGAGTGAAGCATCTGCTGTTCCTGCACGGCGTCGGCGGAGGCCACCACGCGTGGGACCGCCAGCTGCCCTTCTTCGCCGCGCGCGGCTACGCGGCGCACGCCTGGGACCAGCCCGGCTACGGACACACGCCGTCCGTCGAGCCCTATGACCTGGAGCAGGTCGCCGCTGCCCTGCGCCGGCTCATCGATACGCTCGATGGACCGGTGATCCTCGTCGGCCACAGCATGGGCGGCATGGTTGCGCAGGAAGCCTACGCGCGCGATCCAACAGGCATCGCCGCCCTCGTCCTCGGCTTTACCAGCGCGGCGTTTCCGCGCGGGGGCAGCGACTTCGCTCGCGACTTCGTCGCCGCGCGCGTCGGCCCGCTGGACGAAGGAAAATCGATGGCGGACATCGCTGCGCGCCTGATGCCCACCATGCGCGGCTCGCGCTCGGATCCGGAAGGCCTGGCGCACGCGCAGAAGATCATGTCGGAAATCGCGCCGGATACGTATCGCAAGGCGGTCCGGCTGCTGACCACCTTCGATCGCAAGGCCGACCTGGCGCGCATTGCGGTGCCGGTGCTGCTCCTGGCCGGCAGCGACGACCGGACGGCGCCCGCTTCGGTCATGGAGCGCATGGCGAAGGACATCCCCCGCGCAGAGCTCGTCACCCTGGAGGGCTGCGGCCATCTCGGCCCGATGGACCAGCCGGACGCCTTCAATGCCGCCCTCGCCGGATTCCTGGAGCGCCACAAGCTATGACCGACCCGCGATATACCGTCCATGCGTCCGGCTACGTGCTTACGCCTAAGCAGCGCGAGCTTCTCGCGCTGGCGGAGTCGCTCGGACCCCGCTTCGCGGAGCGCGCCGCGCGCTACGACCGCGAGGCGAGCTTCCCGCACGAGAACTATGCCGACTTGCGCGACGCCGGCCTGCTCGCGCTGTGCGTGCCGGAGCGGTTCGGAGGTCAGGGCGCCGACTTCAAGACGTACTCGCTGGTGTCGGCGACGCTGGGGAAGTACTGCGGCGCGACCGCCCTCACCTTCAACATGCATGCCTGCTCGACGCTCTGGCCCGGCATCCTCGCGGACGACCTGGAGATGACCGCGGAGCAGCGCGCGGAGCATGAGCGGCATCGTGCCGTGCACTTCGACCGCGTAGTGAAGGAAGGGGCGATCTATGCGCAGCCCTTTTCGGAAGGCAGCGCCGCGGCGGCGGGGCAGGCGCCGTTCGGCACCACGGCGGCGCGCGTCGAGGGCGGCTGGAAAATCAACGGCAAGAAGATCTTCGCGTCGCTCTCCGGGGCAGCGCACTACTACGGCGTGCTTTGCACGGAAGCGAAGCCGCAGCTCTCGATGCGTGACACGCTCTACATGGCCGTGGCGGGCGATGCGCCCGGTCTGTCCATCGTCGGAGACTGGGATCCATTGGGCATGCGCGGAACCGTCTCGCGCACGCTGCTTTTCAAGGACGTGTTCGTGCCGGACGAAGGTCAGATGATGCCGCGCGGGGTCTACTACCAGGCGGCAAGCCGCTGGCCGCACATGTTCACGACCCTTTCGCCGACGTACTTCGGCATCGCGATCGCCGCCTACGAGTTCACCGTGCGTTACCTCCGCGGCGAAGTGCCCGGCATGCCGCCTGTCAAACGGCGCCAGTACCCGACGAAGCAGATTGCCGTCGCAGAGATGTTCGTCAAGCTCGAGCAGACGCGCGCGCTTTTCCTGCGCATGCTGGAGGACGCGCGCGTCGACCCACCGAAGGACGCGCGCCTGCGCGCTTACGCATCGCAGTTCACGATCATGGAGAACGCGAACGAGATCTGCCGG
>DASPMF010000173.1:0-45704 GCA_035627155.1 Burkholderiales bacterium
GAGCGCCTGAAGCGGGAGAGCGTCACCGGCCTGCCGCTCGTGCCTACGATCGCGGCCGTCCTGCTGCAGCTCAAGGACCTCGCGCCCGGCACGTTTCCGAAGCTGCGCTACATCACGAACACGGCGGCCGCGCTGCCGCCCGCGCACATCGCGCGGCTGCAGGAGCTCTTCCCGGCCACGCGCATCTTCTCGATGTACGGCCTCACGGAATGCAAGCGCTGCACCTATCTTCCGCCCGAGCAGCTCGCGGCGCGGCCGGGCTCCGTCGGCATTGCGATCCCGGGCACCGAAGCCTACGTGGTGGACGAGAGCGGTCGCAAGGCCGCGCCCGGCGTGGTCGGCGAGCTCGTGATCCGCGGTGCGCACGTGATGAAGGGCTACTGGGGCGACCCGCAGGCGACGGACAGGGCGTTGCGTCCGGGGCCGTTCCCCTGGGAGAAGGTGCTGTACACCGGCGATCTCTTCCGTGCGGACGACGAGGGCTATCTCTACTTCGTCGCGCGCAAGGACGACATCATCAAGAGCCGCGGCGAGAAAGTCAGCCCGAAGGAAGTGGAAAGCGTCCTGTACGAGATGCCGGGGATCCGCGAGGCGGCGGTCATCGGCGTGCCCGACCCGATCCTCGGCATGGCGATCCGCGCGGTCGTCGCCGCCGACCCGCAGGCCAACCTGACCGAGCGCGACGTGATCCGCCATTGCGCGCAGCGACTGGAGGACTTCATGGTGCCGAAGAGCGTGGTATTCCGCGAAGCGCTGCCGAAATCGCCTAACGGCAAGATCAGCCGCAGCAGGGTCGCCGAGGAAGTCCGCGAGGAGGCCTCGTGAGCGCCGCCTTCGACCTGGCGGCCCTGCAGATCGATGCGGCGCGGGTCACGGCGCAGATCGCCGAAGCCCTGCGCCGCCAGGTGCTGAAGGACCTGCGCCGCCGCGGCATCGTGGTGGGCCTTTCCGGGGGCGTGGACAGCAGCGTCGTCGCCGCGCTCGCGGTGCGCGCGCTCGGGCCGAAGAAGGTGCTCGGGGTGATGATGCCGGAGCAGGACAACGATCCCGACAGCCTGCGCCTGGGTCGCCTCGTCGCCGCGCAGCTTCGCATCGAGAGCGTGGTCGAGGACATCACCCCCATCCTCGCCGGGGCGGGGTGCTACCGGCGCCGCGACGAGTACATCCGCCGCATCTTCCCGGAGTACGGCCCGGGCTACCGGTGCAAGATCGCCGTGCGCAAGGCCGGCAACTACAACGTCTCCTACCTCGTCATCCGGTCCCCGGACGGCGTGCAGAAGGAAGCGCGCATGCCGATCGACGCGTACCTGGGCATCGTCGCGGCGACGAGCATGAAGCAGCGCACCCGCAAGCAGATCGAGTACTACCACGCCGACCGCCTCAACTATGCGGTGGCCGGCACGCCGAACCGCCTCGAATACGACCAGGGCTTTTTCGTCAAGAACGGCGACGGCTCGGCGGACGTGAAGCCGATCGCGCACCTCTACAAGTCGCAGGTCTACCAGCTCGCCGACCACCTCGGCGTACCGGAAGAGATCCGCAGCCGCCCGCCCACCACGGACACGTACTCGCTCGCGCAGACGCAGGAGGAGTTCTACTTCGGCATTCCGCTGCGCCAGCTCGACCTTTGCGTCTATGCGCTCGACCACGGCGTTCCCGCCGCGGAGCTTGCAGCGGTCGTGGGGTTGACCGTGGAACAGGTGGAGGAGGTTTATCGCGACATCGCGGGCAAGCGCCTGTCCACGCGCTACCAGCACGAGCCCCCGATGCTGGTGGAAAGCCTGTGAGCGAGCACGCCGCCGCGGCGCGCGCGCGGGCCGCCTGGCAGCCCGCGCAAGATGTGCGGGCGGATGCGCAGCCGCAGGCCCTCCACATGCACCATACCCCGTGGTGGCGCCACATCCGGCGGGACTTTGAGCGCTACCGCGCAACCGGCGATTCGTTCGGCACCATCCTGCTCTCGCAGGGGTTCTGGGCGAGCAGCGTGTACCGCATCTCCCGCGCCGCGGTGAACGGAGCGCGCCCGCGTTTCCTGCGCCGGCCCCTGCGCGTGCTCGCGGTGCTCGCGCAGAAGATCATGGAGATCGTCACCGGGATCTGCATTCCGGCGCAGTGCGAGATCGGCGAGGCGCTCTACATCGGGCACTACGGCGGCATCATCCTTCCGCGCCACGGGCGCATCGGCCACAACTGCAGCTTCGCCCAGAACTCGACCATCGGCGTCGCCGGGACCGGCGAGAACCGTGGTGCGCCGACCATCGGCAACCGCGTGTTCGTCGGCGCGCATTCCGTCGTCGTGGGCAAGATCACCATCGGCGAGGACGCGATGATCTGCGCCGGCTCCGTGGTGACGCGCTCGGTGCCGCCCCGCGCGGTGGTGATGGGCAACCCGGCCCGCGTGGTCTCGTACGAGGGCAGCTTCGACCACGTCTGCTATCCGGGCAGGGAGCTCGACCTGGACCGCCTCGCGTCCCTGGAGCTCGCCCGCGCGGCCGGCCGCCGCAGCCCCTGATCGCCTGCCCTGGTCCGGACGGCGCAGGCCGCCCGGCGCCACCGGACTAGCCCCAACGGCCCGGCGCGTCACGCGCGCGCGGGAACATCGCCTGCAACGGGTGCGAATGGATGAGCAGGCTGGCAAGCGGTGTAGTGACCTTCCTTAGCACGGTGGTGCTCGGATGGCCGTCGCTCTCTGGCGCGCAGATGTACCGCCCCGAGCACGCCATCGTCGACGGACCCCTCGCGAACCTGCCGCTGTCGCGCGATGCGGTGGAGGCCGTGAACGCCGAGCTCAACGAGGACTTGCGCGCGCTCGGCGCGTTCGGCGGCGGCAAGCGCGGCATCGACCGCTTTCCGCGCCATGGGGAGGCGGCGAGCGGCTGGAAGGTCTACGGGCGGTTCTACCTCTTCAACTTTAAGAACGAAATCGAGGACGAGGGCGGCACGAGCATCAGCTGGCGCAAGTTCGGGCCGAAGATCGGCGGCGCGCGCATCTACGTCGGATTCCACCGTCAGCTCGACTAGCGGCGGCGGTACTTTTGCAGGAACTCCGCGGCCCAGGGGCGCGCGGCAAGCAGCAGCGTGACGGGGGTTCGCTCGGATGCGGGCAACGCCGCATCCTCGCTGCGCAGTGCCGAGAACTCGGCCGCGGCCTTGCGCAGCCGCGCGAGAAGCGCGGCGAGCGAGGCCCGCGAAAGCGCGCCGTTCGCCAGCACCATGAGCTCGCTCTCCTTCTCGAAGCGCGAGCGGAAGAAATCCGCCGCGAAATGCTCCTTGAACAGGCGCTGGATCGGCCCGTCGGGGATCCACGAGAACGCCCGGCTGACGAGCAGGCGGATGCGGTTTCCCGGCAGCAGCTCGATGAACTTCAGCCGGTCGAGGCGGGCGAGGAGCGTGACGCACTCGGCCTCGGAGAGGGCGTAGCGGCGCACGATGTCCTCGAAGCGCCAGTGGTTCAGCGTGCACAGCGCGACCAGCATGAGCTTCGGGTTGTCCACGAGCTCCTTCTCCTGCTCGTAGGTCAGGCGCGACAGGACCGCCTCGCGCGGCGCGCTTGCGCGCACGAGCTCGGGAAGCTCCATGCCCGCCAGGGCGCAGATCGCATCGAGCCGCGAAAGCGTGAAGTCGCGCCGCGCGAACATGCGCTTCACGCTCGCCTCGCTCATCTTCAGTGCGCTCGCCACCGCCGCGTAGGTGATGCCGCGGCCCTTCAGCTCCCGCTTGAGCGCCTCGACCAGCTCCGAGCTGCCTCCCATGCGCTGCCCCCCTTCGTCATCTTCGCTACCCGGCGACCGAATCGATCGGATGCGGCCGGTAGACGCCGAACCCCTGCACGTAACCGACGCCGAGCGCCTTCAGGCGCAGGAGGATGTCCTGTTCCTCGACGCATTCGGCGATCACCTCCACGCCGAGGGCTTCGGCGACCTTCACGACCGCCTGCAGCTTCCTCGCGGCCGTTTCGCTCGCCAGCACGCGCCGGGTGATCGACCCGTCCACCTTGATGAAGCGCGGCACGAGCGCCTTCAGCGGCGCGAAGGACGCGGCGCGGCGGCCGAAGCCGTCGGCCATGGTCTGGACGCCGATAGTGCGCAGCGCGGTGGAAAAGTCCCGCACCACGTCGGGCTTGGCGAGGAGGTCCGACTCGTCCACCTCGAAGAGCAGGGACTTGGGCGGCACGCGCGCGTCCATGAGCTCGCCCGCGACGAACTTGGGAAACGCCGCATCGGCGAGCGTCTGGCCCGACAGGTTGACGGAGAACCCGGGCACTTTCGAGCCGCGCGCCAGGCGCTTCACGACCGACCGGACGACCCACCGGTCTAGCTCGGGCATCATGCCGTAGTGCTCGAAGACCGGCAGGAATTCGCCCGGTGGCAGCATCGCGGATTCTTCCTCGCGCAGGCGCACCAGCACCTCGGCGATCGGGTGCGTGGCCGGTCCCTGAAGCGCCCGGATGGGCTGGCAGTAGAGGACCAGCTCGTCCTTGGAGAGGGCATTGCGCAACCTCGCCTGCGGGTCGTCCCAGCCGGCGAGCACGTTGCCCAGTTCATCGAGAAGCTCGTCATTCATCGGTGCGTGCGAATCTTCGCACGGACCGCGGGGCGCTTACCGAACCAGGGCGTGCAGGACGTCCTGCAGGCTGTCGAGGCTGAAGGGCTTGCGCAGGACGGCGTCGGCGCCGATGTCCGGCGCGACTTTGAGATAATCGCGCGTCGCGACCGCGCCGCCGCCCGACATCGCGACGATCTTCATCGCCGGCCACTCGCGCCGGAACGCCTCGATGGTCTCGATGCCGTCCGTGCCAGGCATGAAGATGTCCGTAATCAGGATTTGCGCCGGCCGGGTGCGCTGGATGCCCAGCGCCTGCTGCCCGTCGCGTGCGCCCTCTGCGTCGAAGCCGATCTGGGCGAGCAGCATGCGCAGCGAGTCGCGCATGTCCGCGTTGTCGTCGACGACGAGGACTCTCATTGCGCCGGCGCGGCGGCGTGCTCTGCGGCGCGGTCCAGATCGGCTAGCACCTCGGCCTGCCGCGCCCGCGGGTTGGCGCAGATCTCCCAGCTGTAGTGGGTCGGCGCGGCGCCGCAGCCCCCGGGACCCTGCTCGAGATGCCCGGTGAGCCGGGCGCGCAGCGTGTCATCGCCGCCGCTCGCATGGCCGACGTGCAGCAGCGTATCGCCGTCCCAGAGGGCGTACACGCCCGCGGTGTCCGGGGCATCCGCCACCATGGAGGGCTTGAAGGCCCACTTGCGGCCCAGCTTCTTCATCTGCGCCTTGCTATGGTTCCGACGTGCCGAATTCTGCGCTGCCGTCCACCGGCGGAAAATCGCCGTACCTCGATTCTGTAGTGGTCCGCTTTCGACATTTTGTCGAACGCTTCCGACAGCCTGTCCCCGTTTCCCCGTAGAAGGAATCCGACATGCTCCGGCTCATCATCGCGGCAGTCATCGCCCTCGTCGCGCTCTTCGGCTATTTCAGCCGGACGAGCGTCAACCCCCTGACCGGCGAGACGCAGCGCGTCGCGCTCAGTCCGGAGCAGGAGATCGCCCTCGGCGCCAGGAGCGCTCCCGAAATGGCGGCACAGATGGGCGGGCTGTCGCGCGACGCGCGCGCCGCGGCTCTGGTGCAGCGCGTGGGCCGGCGGCTCGTCTCGCAGAGCATCGCGGCAAAGAGCCCGTACCAGTACAGCTTCCACCTGCTTGCGGATCAACGGACGGTCAACGCCTTCGCGCTGCCGGGGGGGCCGATCTTCATTACCGAAGGGCTCCTGCGCCTGCTGAAGACCGAAGGCGAGCTCGCGGCGGTGCTCGGCCACGAGATCGGCCACGTCATCGCGCGCCATTCCTCCGAGCGCCTCGCGAAGCAGCAGCTCACGCAGGGCCTGGTGGGCGCGCTCGTCGTCGGCAGCGGCGACTATACGGCCGCGCAGGTCGGCCAGATGGTCGGTGGCATGATCAACATGCGCTACGGCCGCGAGGACGAGATCGAGTCGGATGCGCTCGGCATCCGCATCGCCGCGGAAGCCGGCTACGACCCGCGCGCGATGGTGCGCGTGATGGAAGTGCTCGCGAAGGCTTCCGGCGGCTCACGCCAGCCGGAGTTCTTCTCCACGCATCCGGCGCCCGAGAACCGCGCGCAGCGCATCCGGGAGGAAATCGAGAAGCGCTTTCCCGGCGGCCCGGGCCCCGCGGCGACGCCGTGAAGCTACCGGCCTTGAGCGCTACCGGCCCGAGTGGTCGATCTCGATCGGCTGCTCGAACGCGGCGTAGCGACCCTTGCCGACCTCCTGCAGGAAATTCGACCCGTACTTCATGTCTTGGCGGAACACCTTGTTTGCGGAGGCGCTGTCGGCGCGCGCGCGCTGGTCCGCGACGCGCAGGACGAGCTGCTCCCGCCCGGTGTTTCCGGTGAACTGGAAGAACTGATCGGGCGCGAAGGGGAGGAGGACCTCCTTCGACTTCGGCACGAGCGCCACGAGGTCGGCCCGCGGCGGATAGATCTGGCGGCGCTCGCCCCGGGGGTTGATGTTGTCGATGCTCATCGCGCCGCCGAAGGTGGACACCAGCCGCAGCTTGAAGCGCTCGCCGGTGCGAAAGCCTTCGCTCACCGGCCGGAACCGGACCGTCCCGTCGCCCTGGTCCACCATGATCGCGACGTGGATGCCCTCGTAGTTCGCCTGGTCGCCGTCGACCTGGAGCGGCTTGTCCGGGGCGCCCACGACCACCTCCGCGGGCGGGCCCTGGCGCACGGAGACCGGCTCGGTGCCCGCGTCGCGCGATGCGAATTCGACGCCCGCGTCCCGCGGCATCAGCACGCTGATGCGTTCGGCAAGCCCGAGGGCGCCGCCGCTCAGCTTGGGCGTGAGCCACTTGATGAAGATGTCGAAGACCTGCGAGGAGAGTTTCGACACCGCGTACTGGATGAGGAGGCCCCAGATGAACTTCTCCTGGACTTCCTCATCGCCCTCCTTGGCCGCTGCGGAGGGTGCAAGCTGCTTCGCAGGCTGCGCCCATCCGGCGCCGGGGAGCGAAGGCACCAGCGTAGCGGCGAGGACGAGGGTGATCCGGCGGGCGATCCAGCTGCTGGGGCGGATCATTCGACCTCCTCGAGGACCATCATGGCCGCGCCGTATGCGCTGGAGCAGCGTTGCTGCACGACCAGCGCGCGCTTTCCCGGCGCGGATGCGCACTCGGGCGTCGCGGCTGCGGGCGCGGACGTGGTGACGAGCTGGATGTCCTTGGAGCTTGCCGGGCTGGCGCTCACCATGGAGAAGGGCCCTGCGGGCTGCATGCCGAGCCGGGTGAAGTCGCGCGGCGAGTCGGTCACGATGGCGAGCACGTGGTTCTTGCCCGCCGGACCTGCTGCGCGCACCTCCCAGGAAGGACGCGGCAGACGCAGCGTCTCGCCGGCCGCGATGCTGTTCGCGGCGTCGAGCTTGTTCGGGAACAGCATGTCGAAGCTCTTGCCGTCGCTGCCGACCATGAGGATGTAAACATGGCCCGCATGGGTGGACGTGAGCGTGAATTCGACGAAATCCTTGTTGATCCGGAACGCCGGCAGCGAGCCTTGCAGCGTCACCACGCGCCGGTCGTCGCGGTTGCTGTAGATGTCCTGCAGGGTGTAGTAGGCCGGCGGCTGGGAGGCGACCTTGACCGGGGCGGGCTTCGCGGCTTGCGGCGGCGCTGCGCGCTCGGCGAAGGCCAGCACGGCGTTGCGGTTGCCCGAAACGGAAACGTGGTGCGGCGTGAAGCCCTTCACGTTCTTCAGGGTCGCGTTGATCCGCGCCTGCGCGCACGAGGCGATCTCCTCGGCTGAAAGGCCGCCGCTGCCGTCGGCATCGCGCGCAGTGCCCATGCAGTCCCGCCACGCCTGGGTGGCCACGCCGCCCTTGGCAGGCTGGTCGAGGGAAACCTCGTTGTCGCGCGCGGCGGCGATGTAGACGTAGTTGTCGACGCCGCGCCCGATGGACCGGGTGCGCAGGCTGCGCGTGAGCACGTTGCTCGGCTTCGAGCAGGCATCGCCGCCCGCGCGGGAGGCGAACTTCGGCCGGAACAGGGCGCCCGGCGCGTCGGCGCTGCGCGTCGCCACGCCGCCGGAATGGCACGCGTCGAGGAACACGACCAGCTTCTGCGCCTTGGTGGAAAGGCGCTTCAGTTGCGCCTCGAGCTCCGCGTCGGTGAAGCCGCGGTTGTCGATGGTGACGAGCGCTTCGGCGCAGCGCTCCTCCGGCTCGCGCACCCGCTGCCGGCTGCCATGGCCGGAGTAGTAAACGAACACCTGGTCGTTTTCGGCCACGCGCTCGTAGAGCTCGTCGAACGCCCGCACCATGCCTTCGTGCGTCAGCTGGTCGTTCGAGAGGTGGCGAATGTTGGCGTCCTTGACGCCCATGCGCCGGGCGATGGTCCGGGCGCTTTCCGCGTCGTGCCGCACGCCCAGGAGCGGCGGCACGCCGTCCCGGTACTCCCCGATCGTCATGATCAGGGCGTGCGTCTCCGCCAGCGCGCTCGCACAGAGCAGCGCGCCCGCCACGCACGCCGCCCACCTGAGTTTCCCCATGTTTTTCGCCCCCCAGTGGCTACGGCGGCGATTATAGGGGCGCAGGACGGTCCGGGCGGGGGCTTGCGCAAAGGCATGACGCTTGCCTACGCTTCGGTCGTGCACATCGAAGCGGCCCGAGAGGCCTACCGGCGCTACGCCGGCTTCTACGACGCGCTTTTCGGACCCGTTCTCCAGCCCGGCCGCCGCGCGGTGATGAAGGCGCTCGGCTGCCGGCCCGGCGAGCGCATCCTCGAAGTGGGCGTCGGCACGGGCCTTTCGCTGCCCATGTACCCGCCGTGGGTGCGCATCACCGGCATCGACGTCTCGAGGGAGATGCTCGAGAAGGCGCGCCAGCGCGTGACGCGCGAGACGCTCGACAACGTGGACGAGCTGCTCGAGATGGATGCCGAGCACCTGAGCTTCGGCGACGGCAGCTTCGATCGCGTGGTCGCCATGTATGTCGTCTCCGTGGTGCAGCATCCCGAGCGCGTGATGGCGGAGCTGCGCCGCGTGTGCCGGCCGGGCGGCGAAATCCTCGTGGTGAACCACGTCCGCTCGTCGAACCCGCTTCTCGGCGCGGTGGAGAAGAGCCTCGCGCCGCTGTCCGCGAAGCTCGGCTGGCATCCGGACTTCGAGCTGGAGAAGATCACCGCCACCGGCGGCACGCTGCTCGAGATGCGGACCGTCGGCGTGCTCTGGAAGGTCCTGCGGTTTCGAAACGCCTAGGCGCCGTCGCGGTATAACGGCGGCATGAACCTGCCAACTGTCCGCAAGGCCGCCGGGATCGCCTACCGCGAATCCGGCTCCAGTACCTCGCCCGCCGTCGTCCTTCTTCACGGCATCGGCTCCACCTCCGCCGGCTGGCGCGACCAGTACGGCCCTTTGGGCGAGCGGTACCGCGTCCTCGCCTGGAGCGCCCCCGGCTACCACGACAGCGCGCCGCTCGCTCCCGAAAGCCCGTCCGCGCAGGACTACGCGCGCGCACTCGCGGCGTGGCTCGACGCCGTGGGCGCCCGGGAAGCCCACCTCGTGACGAACTCTTGGGGAACGCTCGTCGCGCTCGCGTTCGCCAGCGCCTTTCCCGGACGCGCGCGTAGCCTGGCCCTGGGCGGGCCGACGGCCGGATCCCACGGCCTGAGCGAAGCGCAGCGCGCCAAGCTCGCCGCGGATCGCATCGCGCGCGTGCACGGCGTGGGCCTGCAGGCGATGCGCGAGCAGGATGCGCCGCGCCTCGTCGCGCCGGGCGCCCCGGCGCATGTCGTGCAATGGGTCATCCACGCGGTGCCCGGCGAAGGGCCCACCGCGGAGGGTTACTGCCAGGCCGCGCGAATGCTGTACTCGGTCGACGGGGTGGCGCTGGTCGGTGGCCTCGACCAGCGCATCCTGGTCGTCTCGGGGGCGCAGGACGTCGTCACGCCGCCGGAGCGCAACGCCCGGCCGCTCGCCGCGGCGGCCCGCAATGCGCAGTTCGTCTCCATCGATGCGTGCGGGCACCTGCCCCATCTGGAGAAGCCCGAGCGCTTCAACGCGCTCGTCCTCGACTTCCTCGGCGCATCGTGAAGCACGACCCGAGCAAGGGCGCGCTGCCGCTCGCGCCCGGCAAGCGCGCCGAAACGATCGAGGAAGCGCTCCTCTCGCGCCGGTCGCTGCGCGCCTTCCGTCCCGACCCTGTGCCGCGCGAGACCATCGAGCGCATCCTCGCGCTCGCGAGCCGCGCCCCTTCCGGGACGAACGTGCAACCTTGGAAGGTGCACGTCGTCGCCGGGGGCGTGCGCGACCGCCTTGCGCAGGAGATGCACGCCGGCTTCCTCGAGCATGGCGAGGAGGGCTGGCAGCGCACCTACGCCTACTACCCGACCAAGTGGCGCGATCCGTATCTCGCACGCCGGCGCAAGCTCGGCTGGGACCTGTACGGGCTGCTCGGCATCGGCAAGGGCGAGCGCGAGAAGACCAAGCTGCAGCACGCGCGCAACTTCAAGTTCTTCGACGCGCCGGTCGCGCTGGTATTCGTCATCGACGACGACCTCGAGACCGGGTCCTGGCTCGACTACGGCATGTTCATCCAGAGCGTGATGCTCGCCGCACGCGCGTTCGGCCTCGACACCTGCCCGCAGGCCGCGATCGCCTCGGCGCACGAGGTGCTGCGCCGGCACCTGCCCATCGCGCCGAACGAGGTCGTGGTCTGCGGGATGTCGCTCGGCTTTGCGCGCGGCGACGCGGTGGAGAACGCCCTCGTCACCGAGCGCGAGCCGGTCGGGGGCTTCGCGCGGTTCCACGGCTTCTAGCCGATGATGTTCCGTTCGACCAGCGGCTCTGCGGCAAGGATCCTTTCCCAGCCGAGCGGCGAGAGGTCGAGGCTGCGGAACTCGCCGTAGAGCATCTTCTCGGCCAGCGCCCGTCCGGCAGCCGGCGCGTGCTGCATGCCGTGGCCCGAGAAGCCGTTGATGAACCACAGCCCCGGCCGCGCGGGATGGCTGCCGATGATCGCGTTTTGATCGAAGAGGTTCATCTCGTAGTACCCCGCCCACGCGCGCTCCACGCGCAGCGCCTCGAACGCGGGCACGCGGTGCGCCATGCGCTCCCAGAGGCCGTCGTCGAATTCCGCATAGTCCGGCTCGAGGGGCAGGTCGTCCGCATCGTCCTTCGGCTCGTCGCCCGCGATGAAGACTTCGCCGTCCGGCCGGAACCAGAACCCGCCCGGGTCGATCACGAGGGGACAGCCCGGCAGCTTCGCCGGGCAGCTGAGGACGAAGACCGTGCGGCGCCGGGCGTGCACCGGCAGGTCGATGCCCGCGCTCGCCGCGAGGGCGCGCGCCCACGGTCCCGCGGCATTGACGATGGCGCGGCACTGTAGGACGTCGTTCTTCAGCTTCACGCCCCCCGGCGCGAGGGCGAGCGCCTCGTCGTGCAGCAGCCGCGCGCCTTGTTGCCGCGCGCTCGCGAGGAAGAAGCTGTGCAGCCCCTGGCCGTCGAACCAGCCTTCGCCGGAAACGCCGAGCGAGCCCTGCTCGATGCCGGCGGCGTTCAGCCACGGGAAACGCTTCTCGAGGGACGCCTTGTCCAGCAGAACGATGTCGGCGCCGCATTCGCGCTGCACGGCATGGACGGCGCGGAAGTCGCAACCGAGATACAGGTAGCCGCTTTCGTTGAAGGCGATGGCGTGCTCGCGCAGGAACTGCGCGCCGAAGAGCGACATGCGCACGTTGACCGCGCTCGAGAACTGCTGGCGGATGGAGCTTGCCGAGAGCGCGGAGGAAGCGTGCGCGAAGCTGCGGTCGCGCTCGACGAGGACCACGGAGATGCCGGGCTGGAGGCGCGTCAGCCAGTAGGCGACCGATGCGCCCATGACGCCCGCGCCGACGATCGCGACGTCGATCACTTCTGCTTCGAGAACGCGTGGAAGACCAGCCGGGCGGCGACGGCGTCCTCGACTGCCTGGCCGAGGGCCTTGAAGACGATGGTGCTGCCGGCACGGGGAGGGGGCTTCGTGCCGGCGAGGAGCTCGCCGATCTCGGCGTAGACCTGCGCCTTGCCGAGGATGACGTCGCCCGCCTCCTGGAGCGCGGATTCGCGGCTGTCGGCGATGACCACGTTTCGCATGGCGTCGTCATCCAGCTCTCGCCACGTCGGGCGAGGCGCGCCCACGGCGCAGACGAAGGCGCCCGGCTTGAGCCAGGCACCCTTAAGGACCGGCTCCGAGGCGCTCGTGACCGTGCACACGATGTCGGCGCCGCGCACCGCTTCCTCGGCGCTCGCGCACGCCCGGCCGCCGACCTCCCCGGCGCAGCGGCGCACGTTGTCCGGGTTGCGGCTCCAGATGCGAAGCTCCGCGACCGCACGCACCGCGCGCAGGGCGAGCGCGTGGCTGCGGGCGAGGGCGCCGCTGCCCAGCATCGCGACGACCTTGGGTCCGGGCGACGTCAGGGCGTCCACGCCAACTGCCGACACGGCCGCGGTGCGCAGCTCGGTGATCCATGTGCCATCCAGCACCGCAAGCGTGCGGCCGGTGGAAGGCTCGGTGAGCACGATCGTCGCGAGCAACGTGGGCAGGCCGCGCTCCGCGTTGCGCGGGATCAGCGTGATGAGCTTCGTCGCGAGCGTGTCGCCGGTGAGCGCGGGCTTCACGAACAACAGCCCTCGCTCCGACGGGATATCCATTACGAGGCGCAGCGGCTGGACCACCTCGCCGGCGGAAAGGTCGACCAGCGCCTGGCGGATCGCCGTCAGCAGCGCCTCGAGCCGCAGGTGACGACGCACGGCGGCGTCGTCGATCTGTACGGTCATGAACTACAAGATAGCGCAGAACAGCCGGCGCGATGCCGCGCCCATTCCGGGCGCCGTGCCGCGAGGTCCTCGTGCTCCGGCTGCTCTTCGTAGGGCCGCTTCAGCGCCGCCATGAGGCGCTCGAGCACCGACGTGTCGTCGCGCTGCTCGATCGCGTCGATGGCGAGCTGCGCCAGGTAGTTGCGGAACACGTACCTCGGATTCACGCGGTCCATGGCTGCTTTGCGATCGGGTACGCCCTTCACCCGGTCGAGATAGCGCCGCAGCCATTCCTCGAGCGCCGCGCGCGTCGC
Organism: Burkholderiales bacterium; assembly: GCA_035627155.1. Taxonomy (GTDB): domain Bacteria; phylum Pseudomonadota; class Gammaproteobacteria; order Burkholderiales; family SG8-39; genus SCGC-AG-212-J23. The sequence goes on from DASPMF010000173.1 coordinate 13,107, forward strand.
GGCGTCGGGCTCGGCATAGAAGGCGGGAAGGAGCGGGTCGAGCGACGGTGCGGTGACTTTCGCCAGGTTGCGGAAGAAGAGCGTGAAGTCGGTCTCGACGCGGCGGAAGAGCTCCAGCATGTCCTTCACCAGCGCATCGTCCTCAGGCTGGTCGAGCGCCGTCACGCCGAGCTTCGCGGCCAGCGCCGCTTTCCAGCCTTCGTTGAAGATTTCCGCGTACTCCGTGAGCCCGTCCTCGAGGACCTTCTGCTCCGGGATGAGCGGCATCAGCGCTTCGGCGAGGCGCGCCAGGTTCCATTGCGCGATGTGCGGCTGGTTGCCGTAGCAGTAGCGCCGCCCCTCGGCGTCGGTCGTGTTGGGCGTCCAGGAGGGATCGTAGCCTTCCAGCCACCCGTACGGTCCGTAGTCGATGGTGAGGCCGAGGATCGACATGTTGTCCGTGTTCATCACGCCGTGCACGAACCCCAGGCGCATCCAGTCCACCATCAGCCGCGCAGTGCGACGGCAGACTTCCTGGTAGAACGCCGCGTAGCCTTCCACGCCCGGGAAGTGGCGGCGCATCACGTAGTCGGCGAGCCGCGTCAGCGCATCGTGCTCGCGGTTCGCGGTAAGGATCTGGAAATTTCCGAAGCGCACGAAGGACGGCGACACGCGGCACACCACCGCGCCCGGCTCGGGGCTCGGGTTGCCGTCATAGAACATGTCCCGGATCACCGATTCCCCGGTGCCGACGAGGCTCAGCGCGCGCGTCGTCGGCACGCCGAGCCAGTGCATCGCCTCGCTGCAGAGGAACTCGCGCAGCGAAGAGCGCAGCACCGCCCGGCCGTCGGCGGTGCGCGAGTAGGGCGTGCGCCCCGCGCCCTTGAGCTGGAGCTCCAGGCGGCCGCCGTCGGTCGCGACCACTTCCGCGAGCGTAATCGCCCGCCCGTCGCCGAGCTGGCCGGCCCAGTGGCCGAACTGGTGCCCGCCGTAGCGTGCGGCGTACGGCTCCATGCCGGGCAGCACCCGGTTGCCCGCGAGCAGCTCGAGCATGGGGTCGCGACCGGTCGCGGGACGCGGAATGTCCAGGAGCCGTCCCATATCATCCGACCAGCCCAGCAGGCGCGGCGCAGCCACCGGGGTCGGCGCGACGCGCGTGTAGCAGGCATTGCGGACCTGGCGCGGCACGTTGGCCGGTTCCGGGTCGGCCGGCAGCTCCGCGACGAAGGTGTTCTCGAGTCTCATGGGCGCGTGCAAGCGTATCCCAATGCGGAGCACGATTCTTGCCCGGGAAACTTCAGCGGGGCCGGGGCCTCCCAGAAGAGATCACCCTCACGGAGATGCCCATGCCAGGGAAATCGGAATTCGGGCGGGACGCCAGCAATCTGCGCGCCCCGATCACCCATGACGAGCTGCGCGAAGTGATCGAGGAAGGCGCCTGGCTGCGCGCCCGCAGGGCCGGCCGCGTGCGCTGCAGCGAGGACGACTGGGCCGCGGCCGAGGCGGAGATCCTCAGGCGCCTCGGCGCCGAAAGCTAGCGCGACGTCGAAAGGGCGCCGCAACGCGTGGCGCGCCCGTTACGCGGGTTCAATCGTTGCTTTGGGCTCGGCCATGGAATTCGGATGGCCGACCATGCTGTGGTCGCTCCTCGCGCTGCCGCTTCTCGTCGCGACCTACGTCGCGCACCTGTCGCGGCGCCGCGAGGTCGCGCGTCGTTACGCGGCGCTGCTGCCGGCCGCGGAAGCGCGCGGCGCACGTTCCGCTTTGCGCCACCTCCCGGCGGGGCTGCTCTTCGTCGCGATTGCGGCGCTCCTCGTTTCCGCAGCGCGCCCGACGGTGGTGCTGCCGCTGCCGGCGCACCATGAGACCGTCATCCTCGCCATCGACGTCTCCCACAGCATGCGCGCCGAGGACGCCCAGCCGAACCGCCTCGCCGCCGCGCAATCCGCGGCGAGAGCGTTCATCCAGGGGCAGCGCCCGACGACGCGCATCGGCCTGGTGGCCTTCTCCGGCGAGGCCCGGCTGGTCCAGGCGGCGACGGAGGATCGCGAGGCGCTCGGGCGCGCGGTGGATTCGCTGCAGACGCAGGACGCCACCGCCATCGGCGCCGCCATCCTTGCATCGGTGCAGGCGCTTCTCCCGGAGGCCGCCATCGGGCCGGATGCACCGGGCCCCCGCGACGCGCTCTACGGCAGCGGCCGCGCCGCGCCGAAGGAGCCGGGCTTGCTCGATTCCGCGGCCGTGATCCTGCTCAGCGACGGACAGAACACCGTGGGCCCCGACGCAATGGATTCGGCGTACCTCGCGGCGGAGCATGGCGTGCGCATCTACACGGTGGGCTTCGGAACGTCGAGCGGGACGACGGTCGGCGGTCCCGGCTGGTCGGTGCACGTTTACCTGGACGAGCCGCTCCTGCGCGACATCGCCGCCACCACGCGGGCGGAGTATTTCCACGCCGAGACGGCCGCGGAGCTGAACGACATCTACCGCAAGCTGACTTCCACCCTCGTGCTGGAAAGCAAGCCGACCGAGCTCACCGTCGCGTTCTGCATCGCGGCCATGCTCGCCGCGCTGCTCGCCGGCGGGCTCTCGCTCGTTTCGTTCCGGCCGGTGACCGCCTAGGTCACTCCGCGCGGATCTTCGCGTCGCGCACGACGCGGCCCCATTTCTCGAAGTCCGCCTTCAGCTTCTCGACCGTCGCCGCCGGCTGCAGGACCTGCGCATCGCACCCGGTCGCGTTGATCTGGTCCATCACTACTCGGTCGCCGGCGACCTTGGCGAGCGCCTGGGTCCAGCGGGTGACGACTTCCTGCGGCAGGCCGGCCGGGCCGAGCAGCCCGTACCAGGCCGTGGATTCGAAGCCCTTCATGCCGAGCTCGTCCATGGTGGGAACGTCCGGAAAGGCGGCCGAGCGCTGCAGCGACGTGACGGCCAGCGCGCGGATCTTGCCGCTCTTCACGGCGCCGACGGCGGGGCCGAGCGACGAGAAGAGCATCGGCACCTGGCCGCCCATCAGGTCCGTCATCGCCGGGCCGCCGCCCTTGTAGGGCACGTGCAGGAGCACCGCGCCGGTGACGCTCTTGAAGTACTCGCCGGAAAGGTGGTGCGGCCCGCCCACGCCGGAGGTGCCGTAGCTCCATTTCGTCGGCTCGCGCTTCGAGATCTCGATCACGTCGGCCAGGCTGCGAAACGGCGTGGAAGGATGCACCACCAGGAGGCTGCCGCTGCCGCACACGTGGCCGAGGTGCGTGAACGACTTCATGTTGTCGTAGCTCACCTTGTTGAGGTGCGGCGCGACGGTGAGCGGGCCGCTGTCGAAGTAGTAGAGGGTGTAGCCGTCCGCCGGGGCCCTGGCGATCGCGTCCATGGCGACGCCGCCGGCGTTACCGGGCCGGTACTCGAACACGAGCGGCTGGCCCAGGATCGGCTCCAGCGCGCGAGCGAGCGGCCGCGCGCCGGCCTCCGCCGAGCCCCCGGGGGCATAGCCGATCATGAGCCGGATCGGCTTGGCGGGATAGCCTTGTGCGAATGCGGATGAAGCGGAAACCGCGAGCAGGGCGGCTGCGGCTACGACGAATGGGCGCTTCCAGGGCATCGGGTGTTCCTCCTCTGCGGCCATTCTAGGCTGAGGCTAAACTCGTTTGGTGCGCTGGATCGAGCAACAGGCCGAAGGCGGGACGTGCGTGCTTTACCTCGGTGGGGTGTGGCGCCTGCCGAACCTGCGCGGCATCGCGGAGGCGCTGCGCGGGGTGCGCGTGCCGGGCAGCGCGCCGGTGATCCTGGACGGCAGCCGCCTCGAGGCGCTGGACACCGCGGCGGGCTTCACCCTTTTCCGCTACCTCTCGTCGCACGGCTGCACCGAGGCGACGGTCACGGCGCGCGGCTTCGACCCCGCCCACCGCCGGCTGCTCGCGCTCGTGCACGAGCGGATGAAGAGCGAGCCTTCGGAGGCCCACGCGCGCCACCTCGGGCTGGTGCATCGCATCGGCCACGCAACGGTGGACCTCGCGCTTCTGCTTCGCGACCACACCCGCTTCCTGGGCCGCGTGGCGGTCGAGCTCCTCGGCCTGCTGCGCCGGCCGGGACGCTTCCGCGTACGCGAGACGGTTTCGCAATTCGAGGACGTGGGGCTCGACGCCATTCCGATCGTGGCGCTCGTGACTTTCCTGATCGGCGTGGTCTTCGCCTACCTGCTCGGCGTGCAGGCGCAGCGCTACGGGGCCAATATCTTCGTCGTCGACGGCGTCGGCATGGCGATCTGCCGGGAGCTTTCGCCGATGCTCGCCGCGATCCTGGTCGCCGGGCGCTCAGGCGCGGCGTTCACCGCGCAGCTCGGCACCATGCGCGTGCAGGAGGAGGTGGACGCGATCTCCACGCTGGGCCTCGCGCCCATCCAGGTGCTCGTCGTGCCGCGCCTCGCCGCCATCATGGTCGCGCTGCCGCTGCTCGCTTTCGTCGGCGACGTCGCGGGCATCGCCGGCGGCATGGCGGTCACGGCCTGGCAGCTCGACATCTCGCCCGCCACGTTCATGGACCGGCTGCATGCGACGCTTCCGGTCAGCTACCTCGCGGTCGGCCTCGCTAAGACGCCGGTCTTCGCCGCCTTCATCGCGCTGATCGCCTGCCGCATGGGGCTTTCGGTGGCGCGCGACGCGCGCAGCGTCGGCATCAACACGACCTCCACCGTGGTGCAGGGCATCGTCGCGGTCATCGTGCTCGACGCGATCTTCGCGGTGGTGCTGCAGCACCTGGACATCTAGCGGTGGAAGCCGTCATCGAGGTCGAGAACGTCGTGACACGCTTCGGCGCCGAGCGCGTGCACGACGGCGTGAGCTTCCGCGTGCCGCGCGGCGAGGTGGCGGCGCTGATCGGCGGCAGCGGCACCGGCAAGTCCGTGCTGCTGAAGGAAATCATCGGCCTCCTGCGGCCGGAGTCCGGCACGGTGCGCCTGCTCGGCACCGAAGTGTGGCGCGCCGGCGCGCCGGCGCTGAATGCGCTGCGGCGCCGCTTCGGCATGCTGTTCCAGGACGGCGCGCTCTTTTCCTCGCTCACGGTCGCCGAGAACATCGCGGTCCCGTTCCGCGAGAACACCGACCTTCCGATGGACCTCGTGGCGCCCCTCGTTGGCTTCAAGCTGGCGCTGGTCGGCCTGCCTCCCGACACCGGCACCAAGATGCCGGCCCAGCTTTCGGGCGGCATGCGCAAGCGCGTGGCGCTCGCCCGGGCGCTGGCGCTGGAGCCGGAGGTCCTGTTCCTCGACGAGCCGACCTCGGGCCTCGACCCCGTCGGCGCGCGGGCGTTCGACAAGCTCGTGCGCGTGCTCTCCGACAGCCTGGGTCTCACGGTGTTCCTCGTGACGCACGACCTGGATACCCTGCACTCGATCGTCGACCGCGCCATCGTGCTCGGCGGCGGCAAGGTGATCGCGGACGGGCCGGTCGAGAAGGTGCGCAACAGCAACGACGCGTGGGTGCGCGAATATTTCATGGCGAGGGCCTGATGGATCCCGAAGCGAAGTACGGCGTCGTCGGCGTCGCGGTCATCGTCCTGATGGGCGCCATCGTCGCCGCCGTGCTGTGGCTGCGTTCCACCGGCGAGGGCGGGGACGACCGCTACTACAAGGTCTATTTCGAGCGCCAGTCGCTGGAGGGCCTGGAGATCCGCAGCGACGTGCGGATGCGCGGCATCCGCGTCGGCTCGGTCACCGAGTTCCTGTTCAGCTCGCGCCGGCCCGGCGCGGTGGAGGTCTTCATCCGCGTCGAAGGCTCCACGCCGGTGCGCGAGAGCACCCAGGCCGTCGTCGAGCGCCACCTGGTCACCGGCATCGCCAGCATTCGCCTCCTCAACTCCACCGAGGACAGCCCGCGCCTCACGGCGGTGCCCGCCGGCGAGCCATACCCGGTCATCGCCGAGGGCGAGTCGCGCATCGAGCAGTTCTCCGAGTCGCTTAACCACCTCGCGCAGCGCGCGGAGGAAACGATGCTGCGCATCAACGCCACGCTGTCGCCCGAGAACCGCGCCGCGCTCGCCGAGACGCTCGACAGCCTTCGGCAGGCCTCGCGCGGCGCCGAGAAGAGCGTCGCGTCCGTCGGCGCCGCCGCTGAGGAGGTGCGCAAGCTCGCCGCCTCCATCGGCGCCGATGCGCACAAGCTCGCGCAGCGCTACGACTCGCTCGGCGCCCAGGCGGGCGAGTCGCTGAAGGACGTCGGCGCGAGCGTGCGCGCGCTCCGCGAGGACGTCGCGCGCCTCACCGAGCGCGCGGACCGGCTGATGGCGAGCGGCGAAGGCGAGCTGCGCTCGACGGCGCGCGCGCTGCGCGAGGCCGCGGAGTCGCTCGGCGAGGCGGCCGAGGGGCTCCGCGATCCGGGACAGGCGATCTTCGGCCCACCCGAAGGCGCGCTCGGTCCGGGGGAGGGAAAGAAATGATCCGCATCCTTTCGGTCTTGACGGCGCTCGCCCTCGCGGGCTGCTTCTCCGCCGGCGGCACGCGCGAAGCGCAGCGCTTTTTCGTCCTCGACGTCCCGCCGCCGCAGGGCGCGGCGGCGAGCGCGGCTTCCCTGCAGCTGCAGCAGACGACCGCGACGCGGTTCTACGACTCGCAGGAGATCGTGTACAGCCGCACGCCGGGGACGCGCGCCTACTACCAGTTCAGCGGCTGGACCGAACGGCCCAGCCGCCGCATCCACAAGCTCCTCGCCGACCGCCTGGACCACGCTGGCATCGCGCAGCGCGCCGATGGCCGCGCGAGCCTGCACGTCCACATCGACGAGATGTTCCACGACGCAGCGGCGCCGCCGGGCACGGTGGAGATTCGCCTCACCGCCGAGCTGCTCGATGCGGGCGGCGCACGGCTCGCGCGGCGCGCGTTCAGCGCATCGGCGCCCTCGGCAACCCATGACGCGCAAGGCGCGGTGCGCGCCTTCGGCGAAGCGCTCGGCCCGCTCCTCGACGACATCGCCGCCTGGAGCGCACGCGCAACGCAGAGGTGACCTCCTCATGGAGCATCCGCGAGCCGCTGGCATGCCGCGCTCGCGCACGGTTTCATGAAACGCCCCTGGAAAAAGCACGGCGACTGCGCACTATTGTGCAGTCGCGTGCCGACGCGCATGCTAGCTTCGAGCCGTAGCCACCAACCAAGAAACCGCAACATGAAACCGAATCGCCTGCACGCCTTCCTGGCTTCCTTTGCCGTCGCCGCCTTCTGCGCCGCAGCACCCGCCGCCGGGGCGCCGCTCAAGGTCAGCATCTCCGCCGAGCCGCGGGAAGAGATGACCCTCGCCGCCTTCATGGAGCGCTACAAGTCCCTCGCCGACTACGTCGGCGCCGCCGCCGGGTCCGGCGCGCGGGTCAGCTTCGGCCGCGATCTCACGCGCGAGCTGCAGCGCAGCCGCTCGCGCGGGCACGACGTGATCGTCGGCCCGGCGCACATCGTCGGCAGCGCGATCCGGTACGGGTACGAGCCGGTCGCCCGCTTTCCCGGCGAGGAGCGCATCGTTTTCCTCGCCACGGAGGCGAGCGGGGTGACCACCATGGAGCAGGCGCGCGGCAAGCGGCTCGCGCTCCCGCCGGCGGACTCGCTCGCCATGTACCTCGCGCGCGGCGAGCTCAACGCGCTCGGCGTGCAGGCGAAGAGCCACTTCAGCGACATCCACGAGTACCGCTACCACGAGGCGGCGCTGCTCGCGCTCGACTTCGGGCAGGCGGACGTCGCGGTCGCCGACCGGCGCCTCGCCGAGGAATGGCTGGCGAAGCACAAGGGCCGCATCCTGCTCGAGAGCCGTCCCGCGCCCGCGAACGGCGTGGCGGTGCTGAGCACCCTCGACAAGGCGACCAAGGAACGCGTGCGCGCGGCGTTCCTCGCGCCGAACGCGAAGCTCGTCGCTTCCGCGGGTCTCGTGGACATGGACGTGCGCGGCATGCAGCAGTCCTCCCCGGATGAATACGACTATGTATCGACGCTGGGCTATTTCACGCCGCGCGTGCTGGAGGGCGCGAAGATCGTCGGCGCCGAGGAGGTGATGGCGCTGATGAAAAAGGGCGTCGTCCTCTACGACACGCGCTCGCAGGAGGAGTACCGCGACAAGCACATCGCCGGCGCCAGGTGGCTGCCCTACATCGAGAAGAGCGCCAAGGAAGTCGGCTTCGACGCGAAGCGGGATTCCTTCGACGTCGCGCGCGCGGCGGCGGACAAGGCGACGCCGGTGATCTTCGCTTGCAACGGCGCCGAATGCTGGAAAAGCTACAAGTCGAGCGTCGCTGCCATCCGCGCCGGCTTCACGCAGGTCTACTGGTTCCGCGGCGGTTTCCCGGAATGGGTGGCGCGCGGCTATCCGGTGGAGGCCGCCGCGAAGTAGCGCTTGTCGCGACCCGGGCGATACGCGCACGGGTCTTGCAGCCTCCGCGGGTCCATCCAAGGAGGCACTCATGGCAAGTACGGCTCCGCCCGCGCAGCCCGGCCGGCAGCAGCAGGGCACTTCTCAGCAGCAGGGCACTTCTTTCTCAGGCAGCGATTCCGCCGGGAAGCTGAAGGGCGACGCGCGCGGCCTGGTCGACGAGGCGAAGGAAACCGCCCGCGCCAAGCTCGCTGAGCAGCAGCGAGCGGCGGCGACCGGCGTCGGCGACTTCGCCCGCGCATTGCGCGATGCGGCGCAAAAGTCGGGCGAAGGGGGCCAGGACACCCTTGCGACGCGCGCGGCCCAGGCCGCCGCGCAGCAGCTCGAGCGCCTTTCCGGGACGCTCGGCAGCAAGGACCTCGACACGGTGGTGCGCCAGACCGAGTCCTTCGCGCGACGCGAGCCTCTGCTTTTCTTCGGCGCCGCGATCGCCGCTGGCTTCGTCGCCATGCGGCTGCTCAAGGACGCCGCGCCGAAAACGGACGAAATTTCAAGGAGGATGTAATGGCTGCCACCATGCCGCGCGAAGTGCAGGGCCGCTCGCAGGAGCGCTCGCTTGTCGGCCTGTTCTCGGATCTCTGGCGCGAGACTGCAACGCTCCTACGCGACGAGGCGGAGCTCGCCAAGGCGGAAATCACGGAGAAGGTGACGCAGGTGCAGACCGCTGCGGTGGAGCTCGCCGCCGGCGCCCTGGTCCTCTATGCAGGGTTCCTCGTGCTCCTTGCAGCCGCAGCGATGGGCCTCGCGCAAGTGCTTCCGGAAGAGATGGCGCCCTGGCTCGCCCCGCTCATCATCGGCGTCGTCGTCTCGGCGGCCGGCGTCGTTCTGCTGCTGGTCGGGCGCAACAAGGTGAAGGCGGGCAGCCTCACGCCAGAGCGCACGATGCACTCGCTGCGCAAGGATGCCGCGCTCGCGAAAGGACACGTGCGATGAGAACCAACGGCAACGGCACCCGCCATCCGGACGAGATCCTCGCCGAGATCGAGCGCACGCGCAGCGAGATGGACCGGACCCTCGGGACGATCGAGCAGCGCCTCACGCCGGGGCAGCTGCTCGACCAGGGCATGCAGTACCTCAAGGACAGCGGCGCGGCGGACTATGCGCGCAACCTGCGCGGATCGGTGAGCACGAACCCGCTCCCCGTGGCGCTCGTCGGCATCGGTCTCGCGTGGCTGATGGCCGCGGACCGCATGGACCGGCGCTCCGGCGCGTCCACGTCTTCCGGCCCTTCGCGGATGGGCGAGATGAAGGAAAGCCTGCACGGCAGCATGGAGCGCATGAAGGAAAGCGCCGGCTCCATGCACGAGCGTGCTTCAGGCGTAATGAGCGCGGGCCGGCAGAAGCTGGACGACACGGCGCGCATGGCGCGCGAGCGCGCCGACCAGTTGCGCTCCTCCTACGACCGGATCGTGAACGAGCAGCCGCTCTCGCTCGGTGCGATCGGCCTCGCCATCGGCGCCGTAATGGCGGCTGCCCTGCCGCGCACGCGCAAGGAGGAAGAGCTCCTGAGCGGCGCGCGCGAGGCGATCGCCGACAAGGCGTCCGAGCTCGCGAAGCAGGCTTCGGAGAAGGGTCGGGAGACGCTGGAGAAGGGTCGCCAGCACCTCGACGAAGCGAAGAAGCCGTCGCAGCCGCAGCCACGCACCAGTCCCGCGCAGGAAGAGCGGGCGCAGTTCAAGGCGGGCGTCAACGGCGGACCGAATCCGCCGATCGCGCCGGCGCCGCGAAGCTGATGGCGAGCGCGACGCTCGGTCGCGAGCATCACCACGGGCGCGGCCGCTCCGCGGAGCGGCCGCAGGACATCCCTTCCAGGGGCTGGTGGGACATCCTGAAGCGGGTGGGCCGCCAGCTTTCGAAGGACCGCATCTCCATCATCGCCGCCGGTGTCGCCTTCTACGCGTTGTTCGCGGTGTTCCCGGGCCTCGCGGCGCTCGTCTCGATCTACGGCCTGGTGTTCGATCCGCAGCAGGTGGCGGCGCAGATCCAGGCGCTGGAAGCCTTCCTGCCGCCGGAGGCCGCCGAGATCCTCGTGCAGCAGCTGGGCGACGTGAGCTCGAGCGAGCGCTCGAGCCTCGGGCTTGCCGCCGTCGGCGGGATCCTGGTCGCGCTCTGGAGCGCCTCGAAGGGCGTGAAGACGCTGATGGAAGCGCTCAACGTCGCGTACCACGAGGAAGAAAAGCGCGGCTTCTTCCGCCTCAACGCGACGGCGCTCGTGCTGACGCTTGGCGCCGTGCTTTCCGCCATCGTCGCGATCGCGCTGATCGTCGCCTTGCCGGCGATCATCACGTTCCTCGGCCTGGGCCGCGTCGCCGAGATCCTCATCGGCCTCGGCCACCTCCTGTTGCTCGGCGCGCTGATGGTCTTCGGCATGGCCGTGGTGTTCCGCTTCGGGCCTAGCCGCAAGGAGGCGAAATGGCGCTGGGTCTCGCCGGGCGCGCTTTCCGGCACGGTCCTCTGGCTGGCCGGCTCGGCCCTTTTCGCGGTGTATGTGCGCAACTTCGCCAACTACAACGAGACCTACGGCGCGATGGGCGCCGTCGTGATCCTGCTGACGTGGTTCCTCCTCACGGCCTACGCGATCCTGATCGGCGCCGAGCTGAACGGGGAGATCGAGCGCCAGACCGCGAAGGACACCACCGAAAGCGGCAAGCCGCTCGGCGGCCGCGGCGCGTACGCCGCCGATACCGTTGCCGGCTAGGCCCGCGCGCTAGAGGGTCGGCTCGACCCGCTCGGCCCGGTAGTGGTGCACGCGCCGGCGCGCGTCGGCGCGGCGCCGCCTTTCCTCGTAGAAGGCGTAGTTCTGGCGCAGCGCGATCGTGTTCGCGATGATCATCACCATCACGCCGAGCACCGCCAGCGCCAGCTCTGGCAGGCGCTCGGCCGGAAGCCATGCCAGCTTCTGGGGCAACACCACCTGCTTGCCGGGGGCCAGCTCCGGCACAAGGTCCGGCACCGCCGCCGCGGAAGCGAGCGGCAGGAGCGACTGCATCACGAAGAGCAGCACCGGGGCGAATCCCACCAGCGCCAGCACGAACGCGAAGAGCCAGGCGGCCCTCGCTCGATGGACCGAATTCATCCGACCTCCTGCAGGCGAAGAGCCCAAAGGATGCCGCGCCGGCGCAAACCGCCGGTTGCTTCCCGCCTAGTCCCGACGGGCCATTGCGCGTCGCACGGGAGGGGAGAATGGTCGCGGTGGGGCACGTTCCCGCCATGCGGTTCACCATCAAACGGTTCGGCAGCTACCTTCGCGGGGACCTGCATGACCGGGTGAGCGGCGAGGAGACCGACGAATTCCTGCAGGCCGTCGCAGCCGCCGCGCTGACCAGCGGCCACGACCGGATCCTCCTCTCGGTGCGCACGTCGCGCGCCGTCTTCCGCGTCGAGCAATTTCGCCTCGCGGAGCACATGGAAGTGGTGGCATCGCGCCCTGGTCACCGCATCGCCCTCGTGGCCGACGACCCGGACGTGCGCCTCGCGCAGCAGTACATCGCCACCTTGGCAAGGTTGCGGGGCCTTTCCGTTCAGGCGTTCGAAAGCGAAGCGGCGGCGATGGCCTGGCTGCTCGCCTAGCGCCGATCGCCCCCCAGCCGCACCCCCTAGGATCAAACGGGCGCTCGAAGCCCTTGACCTTCCCATCATGGGAGGCCGGAACCTCCTCTCGTGCCGATCAGAGAGGTGACAATGAAACGAATCACGATCAAGCGGTTGCGTCCCAACAGGGCGGTGAGCCTCCATGTGCCGGCAGAGGCGACGCTGATGGTGGCTCGCGGTAAGGCATGGTTGACCTCCGACGCGGATTCGGCGGACAGATTCCTGTGCCACGGCAGGCGATACACGGCGGTGAAGGCCGAACACCTGGTGCTTCAGGCGATCGACAAGACCGTCGTCTATGCGATTCGCTACCCCGAGCCGCGCAACTTCCGCGTAGGACTGACCGCATTCTGGAAAGGCCAAATCGCGGCGCCGGCCGCACCACGCAGCGCTTTCGGAGGAGGTTAAGGATGGACCACGCGCATGAGCGTCATTCCCAGCATCACGGGGTTGCCAGGTCATCGGCGTCGCTGAATCGTACGGCATGGTCCGCAACGCTTCACTGCCTGACCGGTTGTGCGATCGGCGAAGTGCTCGGGATGATCATCGGGACCGCCCTGGGCTGGGGCAATGCGCCGACCATCGCCTTGGCCGTCGTACTGGCCTTCTTCTTCGGCTATCTGCTCACACTGCGGCCGCTGCTGCGCCAAATGAGCTTCTCCAGCGCGGCCAAGCTGGCGCTTGCGGCCGATACCGCGTCCATCACGGTCATGGAGATCGTCGACAACGGCATCATGCTAGTGATCCCCGGGGCAATGGACGCCGGCTTGGGCAGCGTCCTGTTCTGGGGGAGCCTCGCGTTCGCACTCGCCGTGGCCGCCGTGGCTGCCTTCCCGGTTAATCGCTGGCTGATCTCGCGCGGCAAGGGGCATGCTGTCGTTCACGCGCACCATCACTAGTACCAATGCAATTGCGGCTGATGGAAGGATTCTGGCAATCCTGCGTTTCGGGGCTAGGTTGACACCCCTCTGCGCCATTGCTACCGTCGCCTCATGTCGTTGATCCGGCGCGCGCTGCTGGCCTTCTTGTGCATGACCCTTTCGGTCGGAGCGCCGCTTTCATCCGCCTCCACGGCATCGAACGCGCCCTGCGATTCCGCGATGTCCGCTGACATGACCAACATGCCGGACTGCGGTGGGTGTGGATCGTCCGGCGACACAACCTGCTCGGCTCATTGCAACGCAATGTCGTTCGCGCAACTTCTGACCGCCGCTGTTCCGGCTCGCGTCGAAGTTGCGGGTGTTGCGCCACAAGAAGGCTGTCCAGGAGCGTTCTGCTCTATCGCCGGTCCTCCGGGTCGGCAGCCTCCGAAGTAACCCTCCCTCGGTAGCACGGCCTGCAAGCCGGGGCGCATCGCGCCCGTCTGTCCGTTCGCTCGTGCGGACGAGTTCTACTGTATCGAAGGAAGGCTATGAAGCACGTTCTGGTAGCAATGGCCGTCGCTATGGCGGCTGGCATCGGGGCGCGGGCTAACGCTCAAGCCCTATCTCTGGAAGAGGCCCTGCGCCTCGGCGAGAAGCAGTCCCCGAGAATCGAAGCGCAACGCTTTGCTGTGACTTCGGCGCAGGAGCAGGTAGGGCGGGCCGGGGAGCTGCCCGATCCAAAACTCCGGTTCGGCATCGAAAACCTGCCGGTCACCGGAGCCGATCGCTTTCGGTACGACCGGGATTTCATGACGATGCGGACCGTTGGCATCTCACAGGAGCTACCGAACAGCGCAAAGCGCGCAGCCCGCGAGCTGCGAGCAGAACGCAGCCGCGATGTCGAGCGCGCGATGTTGGGGTCGCAGCGCGCGATGCTCCATCGGGACATCGCCACAGCATGGTTCGAGGCCTACTTCGCGGAGCGCGCGCGCGTGGTTTTGGAACGCCTCGTCGAGCAGCTCGCGGCGCAGGCTGATGCGGTGAACACCGGGGTCAGGCGCGGAACGCAATCAGCTACGGACGCCTTTATGTTGCGTGTAGCGGTCGAGCAAGCCCGAGACAGGGTGCTGGATCAAACCCGTTTGGCGTCGCGCGCCAGGATCGCGCTGGCTGCGTTCCTTCCGCGGGACGCGGAACGCCCGCTGGCTGATGCGCCGATGATCTCGCGCCTGCCTTATCCACGCGACGAGCTGCTTTCCCGCCTGCATCATCATCCGCATCTCCGCGTCTACGACGTGCGGCAGGACCTTGCGCGGGCGGACGTGGAGGTAGCCCGTGCCGGCAGGCGCTCGGACTGGAGCGTCGAGGTGGGCTACGGGTATCGCCGTCCTGCCTTCGACAACATGCTGACCGTCATGCTCGCGGTTGATCTTCCCTGGCAGGCGGAAAGGCGACAGGACCGCGACATTGCCTCGCGAGTGGCCGAAGCGGAAAAAGCTCGTGCCGAACGAGAGGACGCCCGGAGGATGCACGAGGCGGAGCTGCGGAGCTGGCTTGCAGACTATGACGCAGCGACGGCCCGCATCGAGCGGTACCGCGCCACCGTCATTCCATTGACCCGTGACCGCACTGAGGCAGCGTTGTCCGCTTATCGGGGTGGGCGCGGTGAGCTGAACGCTGTACTGGATGCCCACCGTGCTGTCACCGACGCGGAGCTTGCGGTCATTGGATTGGAAGCGGAGCAGGCCAAGGCGTGGGCGAGCCTGAGTTTTCTCTACCCCCATGAGGGTCACCGATGAAACCCGCGATGGCGTTCACCATGTCGTTGGTGCTTGCTGTCGTGGCGGCGGCGGGCGGGTACTACTACGCGCGTCACGCTGGTCACCCGTCAGTGGATACAGCTCAAGCGGCCCCCGAGGCGGGTCGCAAGGTCCTCTACTGGTTTGACCCCATGTACCCGCAGCACCGCTTCGACAAGCCGGGGAAATCGCCCTTCATGGACATGCAGCTCGTCCCGAAGTATGCCGACGAAGCGGCGGAAGCAGGCACCATCACCATCAACCCGCAGACAGTGCAGAACCTCGGAGTGCGGATGGCGGAGGGCGTAAGAGGCTCTCTGTCGCTGGCCTTCGATGCCGTTGGATCGGTCGCGTACAACGAGCGCGGTGTGGTGCAGCTCCAGGCTCGTTCGGCAGGGTTCGTGGAAAGGCTGCACGCCCGCGCGCCGCTCGATCCCGTAGCGAAGGGCGCACCGCTCGTCGAGCTGCTGTATGCCGACTGGGCGGGCGCCCAGGAGGAGTATCTCTTTCTTCGGCGGCAGCAGTCTCCCGAAATGACGCAGCTCGCCCTGGCCGCCCGGCAGCGCCTGCTTCTTCTCGGCATGACCGAGCGCGACATCGAGGCGGTCGAGCGGGAAGGTCGGACCAGAACCCGAACCACGATCACGTCGCCCATCTCCGGCGTGATCGCCGAGCTTGGCGTGCGGGAGGGGATGACGGTGACGCCCGGAGCGAGCCTCTTCCGCATCGTGGACCTCTCGACGGTATGGGTGAACGCGGAGCTGCCGGAGACGCAAGCAGGCTGGATACGCCCCGAGGCGCCGGTCGAAGCCCGAGTGGCCGCGTACCCCGGTGAAGTCTTCAAGGGAAAAGTGGGGGCGATCCTCCCGGAGGTGTCAGCGGCCACGCGCACCGTCCGCGCGCGAATCGAGCTTCGGAATCCGGGCGCGCGGCTCAAGCCGGGCATGTTCGCGAACCTGCGCTTTTCCGATCAGAAGGGAAGGGACGCGATCCTCGTTCCGAGCGAGGCGGTGATACGTCGGGGGTCGGGCAACGTGGTGATCGTTCCGCTGGAGGAGGGAAAGTTCCGGGTCGCCGAAGTCCAGACCGGCGCGGAGGCCGCCGGGAAGACGGAGATAACGAAGGGTTTGCAGCCGGGCGACAAGGTCGTCGTCTCCGGGCAGTTCCTCATTGACTCGGAGGCAAGCTTGTCCGGTGCTCTCTCTCGGCTCGAGAGTGCGGGCGCAAAGCCGGCGGCGCAATCGGGCCTGCATACGAGTCGCGGGGTGATTACGGACATTGATCCGAACGCCGGTGAGGTTGAGCTTGACCATGACCCGATCCCGGCGCTCCAGTGGCCGCGCATGACGATGAGCTTCACCGTCGAGAAGCCGGAGTCGCTGCGGGGATTGAAGAAGGGCGACGCCGTGGAGTTCGACCTATCGGCGAAGCCTGCGCCCGACGGCAGCTACGTCATTCGCAGGATCGAGCCGCGAGGTGCGAAGTGATTGCCGCGCTCATACGCTGGTCCATTGCGAACCGATTCCTCGTGCTGTTCGCAGCGGTCGCACTGGCCGCGTGGGGTGTCGTGTCCGTGTTGCGGACGCCGCTCGACGCCATACCGGACCTCTCCGATACGCAGGTCATCATCCGTACCGCCTACGCCGGGCAGGCTCCACGCATCGTCGAAGATCAGGTGACTTACCCGCTGGCGACGACGATGATGTCGGTTCCCGGCGCGAAGACGGTACGGGGCTATTCGCTCTTCGGCGATTCGTTCGTATACGTCCTGTTCGAGGATGGAACGGACCCGTACTGGGCGCGTTCGCGGGTGCTCGAATACCTCAATCAAGTGCAATCCCGTCTGCCACCGGGAACGCAGCCCGCGCTCGGCCCGGATGCCACGGGCGTGGGTTGGATCTATCAGTACGCACTGGTGGACCGAAGCGGGAAGCAGGACCTCGGTCAGCTTCGCGCTCTCCAGGACTGGTTCCTCAAGTACGAGCTGAAAGCCGTCCCCGACGTCGCGGAGGTCGCTTCGATCGGCGGCATGGTCAGGCAGTACCAGATCGTCCTTTCGCCTGAACGCCTGCGCGCATACGGCATACCGCATGGGCGGGTGATCGAAGCTGTCCGGAACGCGAACCGGGAAACGGGCGGTTCCATAGTCGAGCTAGGGGAAGCTGAGTACATGGTCCGCGCAAGCGGATACCTGAAGACACTCGACGACTTCGCTGCCATTCCGCTCATGACCACCGATGCGGGCACGCCGGTCATGCTCAAGGACGTGGCGCGGATACAGATAGGGCCGGAAATGCGGCGCGGCATCGCGGAGTTGAACGGGCAGGGCGAAGTCGTTGGGGCCGTCGTCGTCATGCGCCACGGTAGAAACGCGCTCCAGACCATCGACGCCGTAAAGGCCAAGATGCAGACGCTCAAGGGCAGTCTTCCGGCAGGCGTCGAGGTCGTCGAGACGTATGACCGCTCGTCCTTGATCCAGCGGTCAATCCGGCATCTCGGCGAGAAGCTCGTGGAGGAGTTCGTAGTCGTGGCGCTCGTGTGCCTCGCGTTCCTTTTCCACATGAGGAGCGCCTTTGTTGCCATCGTCACGCTGCCGCTCGGCGTCCTTGCAGCTTTCATCGTGATGCACTACCAGGGCATCAATGCAAACATCCTGTCGCTCGGCGGTATCGCCATCGCCATCGGCGCGATGGTGGATGCCGCGATTGTCATGGTGGAGAACGCTCACAAGAAGCTCGAAGGCGTGCAGGTAACTGCCAGCGAACGATGGAAGCTCATCGCCGATGCGGCGGTCGAGGTAGGTCCGGCGCTTTTCTTCTCTCTTCTCATCATCACGTTGTCGTTCGCGCCGGTGTTCGCCCTGCAAGCGCAGGAGGGGCGGCTGTTCTCGCCGCTCGCCTACACCAAGACATACGCGATGGCTGCCGCTGCCGGGCTGTCCGTGACGCTCGTGCCGGTCCTCATGGGCTACCTGATCCGGGGGCGAATCCCGGAGGAGCGTCGCAATCCGATCAACAGATTCCTCATCGGGGCGTATCGTCCGCTCCTCGCGGCGGTCCTTCGGGCACCTTGGACGACATTGGTCGTTGCACTGGTAGTCGCCTCGTCGGCGTTCATCCCGATGCAGCGCCTTGGAACCGAGTTCCTCCCGGCGCTCGATGAAGGTGATTTGCTGTACATGCCCTCCGCTCTGCCCGGCCTCTCGCCGGGGAAGGCGGCGCAGGTACTGCAGCAGACGGACAAGCTGATCGCTGCCGTGCCGGAAGTGCGGACCGTCTTCGGCAAGATCGGGCGCGCGGATAGCGCAACCGACCCGGCGCCGCTGGAGATGGTCGAGACAACCATCCAGCTCAAGCCGCGCAGCGAATGGCGGCCCGGCATGACGCCGGAAAAGCTCGTCGAGGAACTGGATCGGAATGTCCGACTGCCGGGATTGGCGAACCTCTGGGTTCCGCCGATCCGCAACCGGATCGACATGCTCGCCACGGGGATCAAGAGTCCCGTTGGCATCAAGATCGCGGGCAACGATCTGGCCGAGATCGAGCAAGTCGCGCAGGACGTGGAGCGAGTGGTAAGGGACGTACCTGGCGTGTCCTCCGTGCTGGCCGAGCGCGTCCAAGGAGGGCGCTACATCGACATCAAGGTAGACCGGGCAGCGGCGGCCCGGTATGCGATGAGCGTGTCCGAAGTGCAGTCGGTCGTCGCCTCGGCCATCGGCGGGGAAAATATCGGCGAAACCATCGAGGGCAGGCAGCGGTTCCCGATCAACGTCCGCTACCCGAGGGACATGCGCGACTCCGTGGAGGACCTTCGCAACGTGCCCATAGTCACGCAGCGCGGAGCGCAGATTCCGCTGTCCGCCGTGGCTTCGGTGGCAGTCACGGATGGTCCACCGATGATCCGGTCCGAGAACGCGCGGCTCGCCGGATGGGTATACGTGGACATCCGCGGCCGCGACCTTGGATCAGTCGTGGCGGACGCCCAACATGCCGTAGCGGCGAACGTCAAGCTGCCTCCGGGGACCTCGGTGGGGTGGTCCGGCCAGTTCGAGTACCTGCAGCGGGCGACCGAAAGGCTGCGTGTCGTCGTGCCCTTCGTCCTGCTGGTGATCTTCCTCCTTCTATACCTGACGTTCCGACGCATGGACGAGGCACTGTTGATCATGGCGTCCCTGCCGCTCGCGGTTGTAGGGGGTTTCTGGTACGTCTATCTACTCGGACACCAGCTTTCGGTTGCGAGCGCCGTGGGCTTCATCGCCCTTGCCGGTCTGGCGGCGGAGTTCGGCGTGGTCATGCTGGTCTACCTGAAGCAGGCACTCGCGCGCCATGGGCCTCGTCAGCTCGTGGAGGCCATCGACGATGGCGCGGTGCGCCGCGTGCGACCGAAGGCAATGACGGTCGCCGTCATCCTGGCCGGTCTTGCACCCATCATGTGGTCCGATGGTGCAGGCAGCGAAGTCATGCAACGAATCGCGGCTCCCATGATCGGAGGAATGGTCACGGCGCCGATCTTGTCGCTCTTTGTTATTCCGGCAGCGTACTACCTCATGGTGCGCCGTCGCGTCCGTCTGTCATCAACGAAAGGAGAAGTTCAATGAACCGCTTTGCTCTCGCCGTGGCCCTTGCGTTTGCCGCCAGCATGTCCTTCGCGCAGTCGGGTGGGATGCGGGGAATGGACATGAAGGGTTCCAAGTCCGACAAGAAGGCGGACGAAAAGGCTCATCAGGCCAAGGGCACGGTGTCCAAGGTAGACCCGCAGGCGGGGACTGTCACCATCAACCACGAACCCGTGGCGAGCATGAACTGGCCGCGCATGAACATGCGGTTCAAGGTGCAAGACAAATCGTTGCTCGGCAAAGCGAAGCAGGGGCAGCACATCGAGTTCACGTTCGTGCAGTCTGGAAAAGACTACGTCGTGACCGACATAAAGTAGGGCACTTCAAGTAGAGGCCCCCGTACCCGGGCTCCGCCTATCGGGGCGTTTTCGGACCAAGGTCAGCGTGAAGATGGTGGAGGCGGCGGGAATCGAACCCGCGTCCGTAAGCCCTTAACAGTCAGGACTACATGCTTAGCCTGGTCTTTTGAGCTTCGCCTCGAAAACGCCAACCGGCAGGCTTTTTCTCGGCTAGCCGCTTCGACGGATCTCCGGGCCTAAGCGGCCAAAGCCCGGAGAGAGGCTGATGTGAATGACGCTGCACTCCTTTTAGGGAGCCTGGCCCATCAGCAGACCAGTGCAGCGTCTAGCCGGTATTAGGCGGCTAGAGCGAAACGCTCGTCGTTGGCGTTTGTGTGTTTCCAGACTGGATTTGCGAGGTGATCTGGTCCTCGGCATGCCCTGCGCTGCGTCGATGCCCACGTCGAAACCAGGTCGCCCCCGGAGTCGTTGCTTGCGTCGAATGCTGACGCATTTTCTCATATGGGGCGTGCCGCGGGAAGTTCAATACCTATAATGCCCGCGGGGAGAAGCACGAGCGATGAACAGCGGGGGGCTCGAGAAAGCGGGAATGGTGGCGGCATACGCCGCGCTGCTTGCGCTCGCGCTGGTCGTCGCGCATTTCCGCCTCGCGGCGCCGCTCGACCGCCTGATCAGCGACGCGCAGGTGCGCCACGCACGCGAGCACCATCCGCGGCCGGTGGCGAACGAAGTGGTCGTTGTCGGCCTCGACGAGGCCTTCCTGGATTCGGTGCGCGAGCCGATCGCGCTGCTTCATCCGCACATCGCCGCCTTCCTCGGCGCAATGCAGGCGGCGAAGCCGAGCGTCGTCGGCTTCGACATGATCCTGCCGAACCGCAGCTACCGCTACCTCACGGCCGCCGGCGGGGAGGAGAGCAACTTCGACCTCGTCCTGGTTCGAGCGCTCCTGCAGGCGAAGCAGCAGTTCCCGATCGTGCTCGGCAAGACGTACGACCCGGCCAACCAGAAGTTCCGCGACATCCTGGTCGACTTCGTGGCGGCGGCGCGGCCGCCGGCGAAGTTCGCGGCGCTCGACGGCGAGCTCGGCGACGCGCGCGCATCGGTCGTCGTCTGTCCGGATGAAGACGGCGTGGTGCGCCGCTACGCCGACCCGGCATGCCAGCCCGGCGCCGAACGCTGGACGCTCCCGGCGAAGATGGCGGCCTTCAAGGGCAACGCGCAGCCGTGGTCGGGCTTCATCGACTATTCCATCGGCAACCCGTTCACCTACGTGCCGCTGCAGGACGTGCTGCGCTGGGCGCAGGCAAAGGACGAGGCGCGCCTCGCCGCGACGTTCCGCGACCGGCCGGTCCTCGTGGGCGCGATCCTGCCTTTCGAGGACCGCCACTGGGTGCCGGCAGAGCTCGCGGCGTGGGAACCCGGCGAGCGCTTCCTCCCGGGCGTGCTGATCCACGCGCAGGCGCTGCGCTCGATCATGGGAACCGGGCTCGCGCAGCCCGCGCCGCACTGGACGCTGCTCGCGGGCGCCGCGCTCTTCACGCTGCTTTTCTGGATCCGCAGGGGCTGGCTCGGCGTTTCGGTGCTCGGGCTCCTCGCGCTGGGCTTGCTCGCGCTGGGCGTGTTCCTCGTGCTGCATGGCGTGCTGCTCGCGGCCGGCGCGATGATCGCCGCCGGCGTCGCCGCGGTCGCGGCGCGCTTCGCGCTCGAGGCGCTGAAGGCGGCGCGGGAGAAGAATTTCCTCAAGAGCTCGTTTTCCGGCTACGTGAGCCCCCAGGTGCTGAAGGAAATCCTCGCCGGGCGGCTGCGGCCGGGACAGCAGGCGGGCCGCGCGCGCGCCTGCGTGCTCTTCGCCGACATCCGCGGGTTCACCGCCCGCAGCGAGTCCATGCCGCCGGAGGCGCTCGTCGGGTTGCTCAACCGTTATTTCGCGGCCATGAGCGAGGTGATCCACAAGCATCGCGGCACCGTGGACAAGTTCATCGGCGACGGGATCATGGCGATCTTCGGCGCGCCGGAGCCGCTCGAGCGGCCCGAGAAGAACGCGCTCGAGGCCGCCCAGGAAATGCTCGAGCGCCTCGCGCAGCTCAACCGGGAGCTGGAATCCCGGCAGGAGACGCCGCTGCGCATCGGCATCGGCCTGCACAGCGGGGAGGTGGTCGTCGGCCACGTCGGTTCGAGCGAGCGCCACGAGTACACCGCCATCGGCGACGTGGTGAACGTCGCTTCCCGCATCGAGGGGCTGAACAAGGTGCTCGACTGCAAGATCGTCGTCTCGGAGGCGGTGGCGAAGGCGCTCGGCTATCCGCAGGTCCTCGTCAACCTCGGGCAGCGGCCCATCGCCGGGCACTCGCAGCAGGTCGTGTTCGGCTGGAATCCCGCAGTGATCGAACCCGCATAGGGAGGTGCAAATGAACCTCAGACGCTTTCTCGTCGTACTCGCGATCGTCGCCCTTCCCGCGACGGCGCAGGAGCCCCTCGGCATGGTGCTCGACGTGCAGGGCGCGGTCAGCGCCCCGGAAGCCGGCAAGGCAGCCAAGGTCGAGATGCTTTCCTACCTGCGCCCGAACATGACCCTCGAGCTTTCGGCGGGGAGCGCGCTGACCGTAACCTGGTACGCGGACTCCCGGGAGCTTCGCTTCGCCGGTCCGGCGAGATTGCGCGTGCTGAAGGATCGCATCCAGGTCGTGCAGGGCAGCGGCGCCGCCGAACGCGCGCTCGGCGAAGAGAAGGTCGCGGCGACGAAGTCCCCGCGGCTCGCGCAGGCGACGATCACGATGCGCTCGATGAGCGTCCCGCCGCCGCCCGGCGCCACGTCCGGACCGGCCCCGAAGGCGGAACGCCCGAAGCCGGCCGAAAGCGCGCCGCTCTCCGACTGGGTCCTCTACGCCTCGGCGCTGGAGGAAGCGGGCCTCAAGGCGGATGCGAAAGCGGTCTGGAAGAAGCTTGCCGCCGAGCGGCCGGGCGAGCCGCGCCTGAAGGCCCTCGCGGAGCGCTAGGCGCCTTGAGCTACCTCGCGCTCGCCCGCGACGTCTCGCTCAACCTGGGTGCGCTCGCGCGCCCGCCGGTGCGCGACGTGCTCGTTCGCCAGATCGAGCGCACGGGTGCGGCGACCCTGAGCGCCATGGTCCTGCGCGCAGCCGGCATCGGCACGCTGATCATCGCGTACACCACCTACGTGCTTGCCGCCGACGCGGCGCTCGCGGTGCGCATTCTCGTCTGGGCGGTGCTGCGGGAAATCGGGCCGCTGTTCGCAGTCGTCATGCTCGTGTTGCGCAGCGGCTCTGCGGTCGCGGCGGAGTTCGCCCTGATGCGCGAGCGCGGCGAGCTGCAGCGCCTCGCCATGATGGGCATCGGCGTGCGCGACTACGTCGTCGTGCCGACGGTCGTGGCCATGGCGCTCTCGAACGTCGTGGTGACGTTCTATTTCCAGTTCCTCGCCGTGGGCGGCGGCATCCTGCTCAGCGCGCTCATGATGGACGTGTCGCTCGACGAGCTCACGGAGCATTTCTTCGCCTTGGCCAGCCTGTGGGACGTCGTGTACACGCTCGTCAAAAGCGCCGGGTTCGGCGTCCTGGTCGGGCTGGTCGTCTCCATGCACGGCCTCGGGCTCGGCGCGCGCAAGCCGGTGGCGCTGCCGGAGGCGGTATCGCGCTCCGTCATGCAGAGCCTGGTGGCGGTGATGGCCTTCAACGCGGTCTTCGCCTACCTCGTCTTCGGGGTGCTCCTCTTCGGCATCGTGAGGGCCCCATGAGCGCGGCGCTCGGCGGCGCGGTCGTTCCGCTCGGCGCCCGGTACCGGCTGCTCGCGCCCGCGCGGCCCTATCGCGACGCGGTGCTGCGCTATCTCGCCGGCCTCGACGCCGAACCGCCGCAGGACGGGGCGGCGCCGAAGCTTCGCGAGCTCCGCCAGGCGGCCGGCGGCCGCGTGGCGATCGCGTTCGAGGACGGCGGGCTGCTGCAGTGGCTGGATGCGTGGCAGAACGCAATCCTGCCGGCCGACTTCCACGCGCTCGAGAAGCTGCGCCCGGCGCGCCGCCGCGCGCGGGGCATTTTCGCCGCCCTCGGGCATGACCCCGACGTCCTCGCCGGCCGCCCCGTCGGCGGGCTCAGCCTGCTCGAGAGCCGGCTCGTCGGCTTCGTCAAGGCGATGCTCATGGAAGCGGACCTGCTCGTGCTGGACGGCCTGCACGAGCGCCTGGGGCCCGAAGAGCAGCAGCAGGTGTCCGGCTGGATCCGCCTTTTCCGCGACCGTTATCCGCTGCGCCGCCTGCTCTACGTCGGCCTGCACGAGGAGCCGGCGGTCGCGGAGTTTGACGACCTGCGCGACGACCTGAGGCGCGCATGAAGATGGACCGCGACGAAACGCTCGTCAAGCCGCGCGGCCTGCGCGGCGCGCTCCTCTTCGCGCTGCCGGCGCTGATCGGCGTCCTGCTGGTCGCCACCGTGATCGCGTGGAAGCAGGAGCTCTTCGCGAGCCGCACCCCGATCTACGCCTTCAGCGACAGCGCGCTCGGCATGACGCGCGGGATGCCGGTCAAGGTCTTCGGCATCACCGTGGGAAGCGTGTCCGGCGTGGAGATCGTGCCGGGCGCCCCGGGCGCCCGGGGCCGGGTGCGCGTGCGCATGGACATCAACAGCGAATTCCTGCAGCACATCACCCGTGATTCGCGCGCGCGCCTCATGCGGGAGACGCTGGTAGGGCAGAGCGTCATCGAGATCGTTCCGGGTGCGCTGCAGTCGCGGCCGGTGGCGCGCAACGAAGTCATCGCCTTCGAGCGCGGCAAGACGCTCGGCGAGCTGTCCGAGGAGCTCAACAAGGCGCTCGAGCCGGTGCTCGCGCAGGTGAAGGACGCCATGGCGGACCTTCGCAACCCGGACGGCCAGGTGCACAAGTCGATGCAGCAGGTGTCGGTGCTGCTGCAGGAGCTGCCCGAGACGAACCGGCGGCTGCAAAGCGTGATGGACGGCGCGACGCGCACGCTCGGCAAGGCCGAGCACCTGCTCGGCACGGCGGACCGTGCGATGGCGGGCACCGCGGCCAGGGCGGAGTCCGCGCTGGGCGAGATCGAGAAGACCGCGGGGACCGTCGGCGCCGCCGCCCCGGGCATCCTGCTCAAGATCGACGCGGCGGCGGAGAGCCTCGCGCGCACCTCCGACTCGGCGCGCCGGCTCACCGAAGACGCCGCCCGGCGCATGCCGCCGCTCCTCGACGACGGCGCCTCGGTCGTGCGCAATGTCGGCGAGGTGGTGGAGGGGGCGCGCGGCGCGTGGCCGCTGCGCAACTTCGTCGAGCAGCCGGGCGTGAAGACGCTGCCGATCGACACGCACGAGACGTCCGGCCCGCGCTGATGCGCCTCGGCCTCGTCCTCTGCGTTCTCCTCGCGGCCGGATGCGCGTCCGGGCCGGTCGCGAAGCTGCCCGCGAAGCGGCAGCAGGCGATCGAGGTCAACAACCGCGGCACCGCCCTTTTCATGCGCGGCGACTACGCCGGCGCCATCGCGCAGTACCGCGCCGCGCTCGAGCTCGAGCGGTCGGTGGAGAACGAGGATGGCATCGCGGCGAACCTCATCAACCTGTCCATCGCCTACCAGCGGCAGGGAGACCGCGCCGCGGCCTCGGCGGCGGTCGCCGGGATCCTGGACGAAGGGGTGCTGCGCTTTTCGCCGCAGCGCGTCGCGGAGGCGGCGTTGCGCGATGCGATCCTGCGCTTCGACGCCGGCGACGCCGACGGCTCGGCCGGCTCGCTTTCGCGCGCCCGCAGCGCCTGCGCCGCGCCGTGCGTGCTCGCCGGAAAGCTGGACAACATGGAGGCGCAGCTCGCCTATGAACGCGGGGAGCTCGAGGCCGCCCGGGAGGCCGCGAACCGTGCGCTCGCGGCAAACCGCGCGAGCGGCGACCGCGACGAAGTGGCGAACGCCTTGCGCCTGCTCGGTGCGATCGAAATCGAGCGCAAGGACCTTGCCGCCGCGCGGGCGGCGCTTGCCGAAGCCCTGCAGATCGACAAGGCGCTCGCCGTGCCGCCGCGCATCTACCGCGACCTCGTGCTGCTCGGGCGCGCCGCGGCAGCGGCGTCGGACGCCCAGGCGGCGCGGAGGTACTACGCCCGCGCGCTCGCCGTGGCGCGCGCGGTCCCGGACGAGCGCTCGGTCGCCGAGGCCACGCGCCTCTCCGCGGCCCTGCCGAGGTAGCGCCTACAGGACGCGAAGCAGGTCGAGCGGTTCCCGGATCACCGCGTCGGCGTTCCAGGCATGCGGACCGCCGTTGTCCGGGCTCGTGTAGCCCCATTCCACGGCGACGGGCCGCATGCCGGCCGCGCGCCCGGCCTGGATGTCGCGCAGGTCGTCGCCGAGATACCAGCAGGTCGATGGCGCGAGGGAAAGCTTCTTCGCGGCGAGCAGCATCGGCGCCGGATGCGGCTTGAAATGCGGCGTGTCATCACCGCCCACCACGCACGCGGGCTCGAGCTTGAGGAACGTCACGATCCGCTCGGCGAAGCGGCGCGCCTTGTTCGTGACGATGCCCCATGCGAGGCCGCGCTCGCCGAGCGCGTGCAGCAGCTCCCGCATGCCCGGGAAGAGGGTGGTCTCCTCGCACATACGCGCCTCGTAGTGGCGAAGGAACGCTTCCCGCAGCGCAGGGTATTGCGCATCCTCGGGCTTGAGGGCAAAGCCGACGCGGAGCATGCCGCGCGCGCCCATGGAGGCGTACGGGCGCACGGCCTCGACCGGCAGCGGGGCGAGTCCAGCTTCGCCGCGCAGACGGTTCAAAGCACCGCCGAGATCCGCCGCTGTGTCTGCGAGGGTGCCGTCGAAGTCGAACAGCACCGCGCCCGGGACGTTACTCACGCGTGCAGCGCGCAAGGTAGTTGACGCTGCAGTCCGCCTCCAGCCGGTAGACCCTGGTGATGGGGTTGTAGGTCATGCCGGTCATCTCGTCCACGCGCAAGCCGGCCGCGCGGCACCAGCGCGCCAGCTCGGACGGCTTGATGAAGCGCTGGTAATCGTGCGTTCCCTTGGGAAGGAGGCCGAGGACGTACTCCGCGCCGAGCACCGCGAAGAGGTAGGCCTTCGGATTGCGGTTCAGCGTGGAGAAGAAGAGCGTGCCGCCGGGCTGGACGAGCCGGGCGCACGCGGCAACCATGCTTTCGGGGTCGGGGACATGCTCGAGGAGCTCCATGCAGGTGACCACCTCGAACGCGCCGGCATGGCGCGCCGCGTAAGCCTCGACCGACGCGTGCTCGTAGCGGACCGCGGCGCCGCTTTCCAGGAGGTGCAGCTCGGCGACGCGCAGCGCTTTCTCGGAGAGATCGATGCCGCTCACCGCGGCGCCCCGGGCGGCCATCGCCTCGGCGAGGATGCCGCCGCCGCAGCCGACGTCGAGCACCCTCTTGCCGGCAAGGCGCGCATGGCGGTCGATCCACTCCAGGCGCAGCGGGTTGATGTCGTGCAGCGGTCGGAATTCGCCACCCGGGTCCCACCAACGGTGCGCGAGGTCGCTGAATTTCTGCAGCTCGGCCGGGTCGGCGTTCACGCGGGGCATTGTCCCAAAAAAAGAGCCCCGCCTAGGCGGGGCTCCTTTCCGGCGTGCAGCGAACGCTAGCGCGTGCCGCTTGCGCCACCGGATGCGGTACCGGAGCCGCTGCCCGAGCCGGTTCCAGCGCCGCTGCCCGTCCCGGACGGCTCGGAGCCGGTCGCGGCCACCTCGCGGTGGCCGAGGACCTCGATCTCCACGCGCCGGTCCGGTTGCAGGCAGGACACGAGCTTCTGGTTGCTGCCGCGCTCCGGCCCCATCTTCCCGCACTGGGCGACCGGCTCGCTCTCGCCCTTGCCTTCGGTCTGCACGCGATCCGGCGCTACGCCTTTCTGCGTCAGATACTCCTTCACCGCCTGCGCCCGCCGCTCGGACAGGTCGCGGTTGTAATCCTCGGAAGCGATGCGGTCGGCATGGCCGACCACGACCACGCGATCGACCTCGGCCCCCTGCATGGTCTGCGCGAGCTCGTCGAGCTTCTCGTGCGCGCCGGGCCGCAACTGCGCCTTGTTGAACTCGAACAGCACGTCGGTTGACAGGTTGATGCGCTGGATCACCGGCGCGGGCGCCTGGACGATCGGCGCGACCGGGGCAGGCGCCGGTGCCTGGGTGACAGGCGGCGGAACCGGCGCTGCGGCGGCGCGCGCCACGGCGTGGCAAGGCGCTGCCGCGTTGGCGGGCGTCCAGGCCCCGGTGGTCCAGCAGTTGCCGGACGCATCGGTCACCGGAACGCTGTCGGCGCCCGACGTGACGTACCCGGGAGCCGCGGCCCAGGCCCCGCCGGCCACCAGCGCCAGCGAGATCGCCACGGCGGTCCGGCTCCAGGGATTCATGCTCGGTTGCTTCCTCATGCTCGTCTCCTTTCGGGAAGGCTTGCAAAAAGTGCTACGCCCGGAGCCCATGCGCCGGACGAATCACCCGAGTAGAGCAATCGGCATGCCCCAAAAAGCAAAAGCCCCGCGGAGCGGGGCTTTTGCATGAGCCTTGCGGAAGGGGGACTTAGCTGCGGCGCGTCCCGATGACTTCGATCTCGACGCGGCGGTTCTTGGCGCGGCCTTCCTTCGTCTTGTTGCTGGCGATCGGCTGGCGCTTGCCCTTGCCTTCGGTGTACACGCGGTTCGGCTCGACGCCCTTGGAAACCAGGTACGCCTTCACGGCCTCGGCGCGGCGCACCGACAGCTTGTCGTTGTACTCGTGGGAGCCGATCTCGTCGGCGTGGCCGATGGCGATCACCACCTCGAGGTTGATGCTCTTCACCTTGTTGGCGAGATCATCGAGCTTGGCGCGGCCTTCCGGCTTCAGGTTCGCCTTGTCGAAGTCGAACGTCACGTCGGCGGCGAACGTCACCTTCTCGGCGACGGGCTTCGGCGCGGGCTTCGGCTTCGGGGCCGGCGCTGGCGCGGGCTTGGGCGGCGGGGGCGGCGGAACCTGACGCGGCTGCTCGGGTTGCGGCGCGGGCTTCGGCTGTTCTTGCGTGGCGCATCCGGCCGCAGCGAACGCAACCGCGACCAACAGAATCCAGGCGTTCTTCATTGACTCCCCCTGCTTTGTTTTCGTTGAACTTCTTACCGGGCTCAAAACTTCTTATGCATCAAGAGTCTGCGTGACTCCGCAGGGCATTCTGCCATAACTGCACGGGAATTTCCAAGCCGGAAAGCGCTTTGTTCTGCAGAACGCCGCCCCGCAGTTGCCGGACCCCGCCGACCCAGACGTCGCTGACGTGCTCGCGACCGGCCGCGTAGACGAGCTGGGAGACCGGGTCGTAGCAGGGTTGCAGGTCGAGGCTGCGGAGGTCGACGGCCACCACGTCGCCGGCCTTTCCCCGCTGCAGCGTTCCGATCCGGTCGCCCAGGCCGAGCGCGCGCGCCCCCCCGAGGGTCGCCGCACGCAGCGCCGCATGAGCCGGCAGCGCCTCGGCGTCGCGCGCCACGGCCTTCGCAAGCAAGGCGGCGCTGCGCATTTCCTGCAGGATGTCGAGCCGGTTGTTGCTCGCCGCGCCGTCCGTTCCCAGGGCGACGTTCACCCCGGCGCCGAGAAGCGCATGGACGCTCGCGAAGCCGCTCGCGAGCTTCAGGTTGGACGACGGGCAATGGACCATGGAAGCGCCATGCCGCCCGAGCGTCTGGATCTCTTCCGGCAGGAGATGCACCGCGTGCACGGCAATGAGGCCGGGGCCAAGCAGGCCCAGGCGCCCGAGTCGCTCCAGGGGGCGAACGCCGTGTTCGGCGACGGAGCGCTCGATCTCGTCGGTCGTCTCGTGGAGATGGATGTGCACCGGCAGGTCGAGCTCGGCGGCCAAGGTCGCGATGCGCCGGAAGCTGTCGTCCGAAACCGTGTAAGGCGCATGCGGCGCCAGGGTGAACGAGGCGAGCGGCTCGTCGGCATAGCGGTCGCGCAACGCGAGGCCCTTGCGCAGGTAGTCGGCCGGGTCGGACGCATAGGCGGACGGAAACTCGATGACGATGACGCCGTGCGCGGAGCGCATGCCGGCTGCGAGTGCCGCCTCCAAGGAGGCCTCGGGGAAGAAGTACATGTCGCTGAAGCACGTAATCCCGCCGCGCAGCATCTCGGCGCACGCGAGCAGCGTTCCTTCGCGGACGAACTTCGCCGTGACGTGCTTGGCCTCGGCCGGCCAGATGTGCTCCTGCAGCCAGCGCATGAGGGGCAGGTCGTCGGCAAGCCCGCGCATGAGCGACATCGCGGCATGCGTATGCGCATTGACGAGCCCCGGGATCAGGACGTGCGAGTCGAGGCGGACCTCCTCGTAGTCCGCGAAGCGGCCGAGCTCGGCCGGCGGCACGAGCGCTTCGATCGTTCCGTCGCGCAGTGCGAGCGCGTGGTGCTCGAGAACTGTTCCGGCCGGCTCCACCGGCACGATCCAGCGTGCTCGAAGAAGCGATTTTTCCGCCATCATTCTTTCTGCCTTGTCGAGAGGTTTTCCGAGGGAAAAACCGGGACTTACGTCGGTTCTCGCATGTTAAAATTTTACCCCTTGAATATGGAAACCTTCGCCAAAGAAACCCTCACCATCTCCCTCGAAGAGGAGATGCGGCGCTCCTACCTCGATTACGCGATGAGCGTGATCGTCGGACGCGCGCTTCCGGACGTGCGCGACGGCCTGAAGCCGGTCCATCGCCGCGTGCTGTTCGCGATGCACGAGGCGAACAACGTCTGGAACCGTCCCTACGTGAAGTGCGCCCGCATCGTCGGCGACGTGCTCGGAAAATATCACCCGCACGGCGACAGCGCGACGTACGAGGCGCTGGTGCGCATGGCGCAGGATTTCTCCATGCGCTACACGCTGATCGACGGCCAGGGCAACTTCGGCTCCGTGGACGGGGACGCCGCGGCGGCCTACCGGTACACCGAGTGCCGGCTGGACAAGATCGCCTCCGAGCTGCTGGCCGACATCGACAAGGAGACGGTCGACTTCACGCCGAACTACGACGGCAAGGAGCTCGAGCCGAGCGTCCTGCCGACGCGGCTGCCGAACCTCCTCGTGAACGGCTCCTCGGGCATCGCGGTGGGCATGGCGACCAACATCCCGCCGCACAACCTGGGGGAGGTCGTGGACGCCTGCCTGCACGTCCTGGAGCACCCGAGCTGCGCGATCGAGGAAGTGATCAAGCTCATGCCGGCGCCGGATTTCCCGACCGCGGGGATCATCTACGGCCTCGCCGGCGTGCACGAGGGCTACCGCACCGGGCGCGGGCGCGTGGTGATCCGCGCGCGCACGCACTTCGAGGAGATCGGCAAGGGCGACCGCCAGGCGATCATCGTCGACGAGCTGCCCTACCAGGTGAACAAGAAGGCGCTGCTCGAGAAGATCGCCGAGCTGGTCACCGAGAAGCGCCTGGAAGGCGTCTCCGACATCCGCGACGAATCCGACCGGCAGGGCATGCGGGTGGTGATCGAGCTGAAGCGCGGCGAGATCGCGGAGGTCGTTCTCAACAACCTGTACAAGCTCACGCAGCTGCAGGACAGCTTCGGCATCAATATGGTGGCGCTGGTCGACGGCCAGCCGCGCCTGCTCGACCTGAAGACGCTGCTCGAGTCGTTCATCTCCCACCGGCGCGAAGTGGTCACGCGCCGCACGGTGTTCGATTTGCGCAAGGCGCGCGAGCGGGGCCACGTGCTGGAGGGGCTTGCCGTCGCGCTTTCCAACGTGGACGAGGTGATCGACCTCATCAAGAAGGCGCCGACGCCGGCCGAGGCGAAGACCGGGCTGATGAGGCGCGCCTGGAAGTCGACCCTCGTCCAGGAGATGCTCGGCAGGGGCAGCGTGGCGCATTTCCGGCCCGACGGCCTGGGCGAGCAGTACGGGCTGAAGGACGACGGCTACCACCTGTCCGAGGCGCAGGCGCAGGCGATCCTCGAGCTCAGGCTGCAGCGCCTGACGGGCCTCGAGCAGGACAAGATCCGCGACGAGTACCGCGAGGTCATGACGTTCATCGCCGACCTGCTCGACATCCTCGCCAAGCCCTCGCGCATCACCGCCATCATCTCCGACGAGCTGAAGGCCCTGAAAGCCGAGTTCGGCGACGCGCGCCGCAGCGAGATCGTCACGGTCGCGGAGGACATCTCGATCGAGGACCTGATCGCGCCGCAGGACATGGTCGTCACGTTCTCGCACGGCGGCTACGTGAAGTCGCAGCCGCTTGCCGACTACCGGGCGCAGAACCGCGGCGGGCGCGGGCGCATGGCCACCGCGATCAAGGAAGACGACTTCATCGAGCGACTGTTCGTCGCCCATTCGCACGACTACCTGCTGTGCTTCTCCAACCGCGGGCAGCTCTACTGGCTCAAGGTCTACGAGGTCCCGGCCGGCAGCCGCGCGAGCAAGGGCAAGCCGGTGGTGAACATGTTCCCGCTCGCCGAGGGCGAGAAGATCACCGCGGTCGTGCCGGTGAAGGAGTTCGACGAGAACCACTACGTCTTCATGGCGACCGCGCAGGGCACGGTGAAGAAGACGCCGCTCGCCGATTTCTCGCGCCCGCGCCCGAGCGGCATCATCGCCGTGGGCCTGGACGAGGGGGACTACCTCGTCGGGGCGGCGCTGACCGACGGCAAGTACGACGTGATGCTGTTCTCCTCCGAGGGCAAGGCGGTGCGCTTCGAGGAATCCGACGTTCGCCCGATGGGGCGGCAGGCGACGGGCGTGCGCGGCATGAAGCTCGGCGAGGGCCAGCGCGTGGTCTGCATGCTGGTCGCCAATACCGGAAATGAGGATTCATCCAAGGCGGTGCTGACGGCGACCGAGTACGGCTTCGGCAAGCGCACGCCGATCGGCGAGTACACGCGCCACGGGCGCGGCGGCCAGGGGATGATCGCCATCCAGGGGTCGGAACGAAACGGCAAGCTCGTCGGCGCGGTGCTGGTCGACGACAACGACGAAGTGATGCTCATCTCGACCGGCGGCGTGCTCATCCGCACGCGCGTCGCGCAGATCCGGGAGATGGGCCGCTCGACGCAGGGCGTGACGTTGATCGCCCTCGGCGAAGGCGAGAAGCTGGCGGGCCTCGAGCGTATC
>DASPMF010000174.1:0-2395 GCA_035627155.1 Burkholderiales bacterium
GACCCGCCGTCCGGCCGATCATGGGAGCCGGCAGGAAAGCCCATGAAAGCCCGAGACGTCATGATTTCCCCCGCGATCAGCGTGGGGCACCAGGCACCCGCATCACCGCCAACGGGGCCGCCGCTCGTCCTCGCTCTCGCAGATGCCGGCTGAGGCGCCGCTGGCCGAGGCCTTGATCTTCGCCGATCGCGACGGGGTGATCCGCGACTGGAACGCCGGGGCGCATGCGCTCTTCGGCCACGCGCCGGAGGAGGCGATCGGCAGGAGCCTGGACCTCATCATCCCCGAGCACCTGCGCGCCGCGCACTGGCGCGGCTACCGCGACGCGATCGCCACCGGCCGGACGCGAAGCTCGGGCAAGCCGCTGCTGACGCGCGCCGTGCACAAGGACGGCGGCAAGCTCTACGTCGAATTCGCCTTCCGCATCGTGCGCGACGCTTCCGGCGCCGTCCTGGGCGCCGAGGCGACCGCACATCCGGCCACGAAGCCCTAGCCGCCTTACGAGAGGTCCGCGACGAAGCCCGCCTCGAAGAGCCGGTTCTCGTCCACGCCGCCCAGGGCGTAGCCGCGCGGGTTGCACAGGACACGCGCGCCGTTCAGGCGATAGTGGAGGGAACGTAGACGACCGGCTTGCCGAGCCGCGCGGCCCACGGGATGGCCGCCGCGGGCCGCGCGATGTCCCCGGCGAGGACGATGAGGTCCGCTTCCGTCGCCGGGACGTCCAGCGCGGCAACGCTGAGGTGCAGATCCGAGAGGACCTGGAGTCTTACTGCGCTTTCCCTTCGTACCAGTACTGGTGGTGCTCGCGGGCCCACGTTTCGTCGGTGTAGCCCTCGCGCATGTTGCCGTACGTCCCTTCGACGCCGATGGTCCCCATGTAGATGTGGCCGAGCGACATGGCGATGTAGAGCAGCGCCGCGGAGGCGTGCCATACCCACGCGTCCTGCATGACGGCGCGCGTCTGGTCGAAGTTGGGGAAGAGCAGGATCAGGCCGCTCCAGCTCACGATCACGCTCAACGCGACCACGCCGATCCAGAACCAGGCCTTCTCGCCCCCGTTGAAGCGCCCCGAAGGGATGTGCTTGCCGCGCGCGAAGAAGCCCCAGGCCCCGGCGAACCACTTCAGGTCGTAGGATTTCGGCAGGTTGTCGCGCAGCCACATCAGCACCATGACGAGCACCGACACCATGAAGAACGGTGCGACGAAGTTGTGCAGGTTCTTGGCAAGCATTCCCAGCCAGCCGAACAAGGTGTAGCCGATCACCGGCAGCAGGATGTACTTGCCGAAGAGCATGGTCAGTCCCGAAAGGCCGAGGATGCAGAAGCTGATCGCGACCGACCAGTGCACGATGCGCTCGGCCGGCGTGAAGCGCAGCACCTTGCGCCCGGTGGGCTTCTCATGGAGCTTGACCGGCCCCTTGGTGAAGTAGAGCGCCGCGATGGCGAGCAGGGCGACGAGCACCAGCCAGCCACCATAGAACGTCATCGGCCCGTTGCGGAACTGTCGCCAGGCTTCCCCGGCGGTGATCGTCACCTCCTGGCCGGGGAAGCGCGCGGGACCCTGGATCAGGACATCGGTCTCGCGGCCCGGCAGGCTGGTGCGCGCGGGCGCGCCGGACTCCACCTGGCGCCACACGGGCGCGTTGTTGCCGGGCTGCGTGACGGAGCGCTCCTGCTGTTGCTGCACGGCTGGAGGCGCTTCGTCATGCGTCTGCGCGAGGACCGGGCCGCCCAGGAAACAGGCGGCCCCGAGGAGCGCGGCGGCGAGCGCTTTCATGGCTGGTAGATCCGGCGGTCTTCGTGCTGCGTCATCTGGCGCTGCTTGAGCTTCGTTTCCCAGGCGACGCGGTCATTGCTGCCCCAGGCCGGCGTGTCTGGCTTGCCCTGGTAGCGCTTCTCGCCCTGCGCGGTGAAAGGCTCCTGCGGGCGCTCGGAGCACGCGGCCACGCCAAAGGCGAGGAGCGCGGCGAGGAGGACGGTTCTCATGACTTCCTCCCCGGCCCGTACGCCGTGCCCCAGCCCCAGACCTCGGAGCCCTTGCCGCGGCGAAGGACGCGCTCGCGATAGATATCGGCGATCACGTCGCCGTCGCCGCCGAGCAGTGCCTTGGTCGAGCACATCTCGGCGCAGAGCGGCAGCTTGCCCTCGGCGAGACGGTTGCGGCCGTACTTCACGTATTCGCCTTCGCTGTTGTCGGCTTCGGGGCCGCCCGCGCAATAGGTGCACTTGTCCATCTTGCCCCGGGAGCCGAAATTCCCGACGCAGGGGTATTGCGGCGCGCCGAAGGGGCAGGCGTAGAAGCAGTAGCCGCAGCCGATGCAGAGGTCCTTCGAGTGAAGGACAACCGCATCCGCCGTCGTGAAGAAGCAGTTCGTCGGACACACGGCCGCGCAGG
>DASPMF010000175.1:0-25327 GCA_035627155.1 Burkholderiales bacterium
GATCGCAAAGCGGATCTTCCGGTTTCCCTGCACCTTCTCGAACAGGTCCGCGAGGCGCGGGATGCGCGCGCCATCGACGGGCTGCTGGTCCGGGTAGTTCCGGGCGTACGGCGTGCCGGGCTTCAAGCGCCCGACGTCGTACTTCTGCAGCTCTTCCCAAGTCAGCGAGTGGATGGCCGGGCCGCGCGCCTCGAGGAACCGGCCGGAGGCATCGCGCGTGATGTCCGGGTTGAGCGTCGGGTCATGGTGGATCACGAGCACGCCGTCCTTCGTGATCGCGATGTCGAGCTCGAGCGTGGTCACGCCGAGCTCGAGCGCGCGCTGGAAGCCGGCGAGGGTGTTCTCCGGGAGCAGGCCGCGCGCGCCCCTGTGGCCCTGCAGGTCGATCGTCTGCGCTGCGGCCGTCTGGGCCAGGAGGAGAAGGGCTGCAGCGAGGAGCTTCATGAGAGTGCCATTTCTACGGCATCGGCCAGCACGCCGGGTGAGGGGACATGGAACGCCGAAAGCCCCGCGGCGCGGGCGCCGGCGACATTGTCTTCGAGATCGTCGAAGAACGCGACGTGCGCGGGTGCGATGCCGATGCGCTCGACGACCCGGCCGAACGCCTCCGGGTTCGGCTTGCGCGCGCCGATCTCGCAGGAGACGAAAACCTCGCGCACCGGATGCAGCAGGTCGCGGTACTTCGGCCGCCAGTGCGCCGCGTGGGCGACGTTCGTGTTGGAGAACACGTACGCGGGGATCGGAAGCCGGCGCAGGAGCGCGGGAACCCCGGGAAAGGGATCGCCGAGGATGGCGTTCCAGCCTTCGAGCATCGCCGCATCGTCGATGTCGACGTGGAGCGAAGCGCGGAGGTGGGCGAAAAAGCCTCCATCGTCCAGCGTGCCGCATTCGTGCGCCTCATAGGAGGCGTCGCGCCGGAAGCGGCCGGCCAGGACGCGGGCCGGCGTTCCCGAGTGCCGCGACCACGCGGCGAACGCCCGGTTCCAGTCCACCTCGACGAGCACGCCCCCGAGGTCGAACAGCAACGCGCGCGGCGTCATGCCGCGATCGCGCGCAGGCGCCGCTCCCGCTCCCTGAGCGAGCAGCCGCGCAGGTCCGCGGCGCCGCGCTCGGTGACGATCACGCCGGCTTCGCTGCGCGGCGTCGCGACAGGCCCGGAGAGCTTCTCGACGACCCGGGCCGCGGGCAGCAGCATGAGCGACGCGCCGCCGCGCGAGTGGTTCGCGGCGCGGATGAAGTCGAGCGCGCCGCCCACCGCCCCGACGTAGCTGCCCCTTGCCGTTTCGCCGTTCACCTGGCCCGTAAAGTCCACCTCGACCGCCGAATTGATGCCGACGAAGCGCTCGAGGCGATGAAGGACCTCGGGGTTGTGCGTGTGCTCGGAGCTCCTCAGGCGCACGCGCGGATTGGCGCGCGCGAACTCGAACAGACGTTCCGAGCCGATGAGGAGCGCGCATTCGATCTGGCTCACGACGCGGCGCTCGACGAGCTCGATCACCCCGTCGCCGACCGTCCCGGAATGCACGCGCAGCGCCTCGTGGCGTCCGAGGAGCGCGCACACCGCGTCGGGCAGCGCGCCGATGCCGAACTCCAGGATCGCCGCATCCGGAATGAACGGCAGCGCGTTCTGCGCGATCGCCTTCTCCAGGTCGCCCGGCGGGCGCGGCGGCGGCAGGGCCGGCGTGCGCGAGGAGGGCACCAGGAGGTCGAAGTCCTCCTCCCGCAGGAGGCGCTCGGTGTGGGTCCAGGGAACCCGGTCGTTGACCTCGGCGACGATCGCGCGGCAGCTGTCCAGCGCGGGGATCAGATAGTCGGCGGCGAGGCCCAGGCTGTACTCGCCCCGCGCGTTGGGAGGGCTCACCTGCACGAACACCACGTCGCACGCGATGCGGCCGCTGCGCAGGAGGGCGCCGAGCTGCGAGTAGGGGGAAGGAACGATCTCCAGCGCGCCGGCGTCGACGAGCGCGCGGTTCTGGCCGATCCCGCAATAAGAAGCGAGGCGCAGGTGATCCGCATGTTCCTGCTTCAGCAGCCCGGAGTAGCTCGAGCCGAGGAAAACCCGGCAGCCCTGCATACGTTCGCGCTGCGCGACGAGGAGCTCGAGCAGCGTTTGCGGTTCCGCGCACGCCTGGCCGACCACGATTCCGTCGCCGGGGCGAACGACCGAGGCGAGGTCCGCGGTCATCGCTTCACGGCTCGCGCGCCGCGCTCGTCGAACTGGTAGACGAGGACGACCTGGTCGCGCACCGGGCCGGAAAGGCGCAGCTTGATCGCCCATTCGCCGATCATGTCCAAATCGAGCCTGGCGAGGTACTCGCCGGGCGCCTTGCCGGACCTCGCGACCACCGGCCGGATGTTGTGCGCCATGGGCATCGACGGCATGTCGGCCCCGACGCTCACCCGCGCTCCCTGCAGCGGCTTCGCGCCGCGCTGCAGGCGGATCGTGCAGTCGTAGACGAAGTCGGTCCCGGTGAAGCGGCAATCCATTTCGCCGCGAACCTTCTGTGCAAGGGCGGGGAGCGGAAGAAAAAGGATCAGAGCCAGAAGAATCTTCATCTGCGCGTCAGCCGGTGGACCAGCCGTTCGTCGAGGATACCGCGCGGGCGGAAGACCAGCAGCAGCGCGACCAGGCCGCCGAACACGATCATGCGGTAGCCGTGCAGCACGCGGCTCGCTTCCAGCACGCCGATGTCGATGAGCACGCCGAGGAGCGGGCCGAACGCCGTGCCCAGTCCGCCGATGAGCGCATACGCGAGGCTGTGCACGCCGAGCATGATGTCGAAGTTGCGCGGCTCGATGTAGGTGTTGTGGTGCGCGAAGAGCGCCCCACCGAGCGCGGCGAGCGCACCCGCGCCGGCCGCAACGGCGATCTTCAGACGCACCACGTCCAGGCCGAGCGCCCCGGCGAGGTCCGGGTCCTGGCCCACCGCCCGGAGCGCGGCGCCGAGGCGCGAGCGCTCCATGAGGAGGAAGCCCGCCAGCACGAGGGCGAGCAGCAGGCCGACGATGGCGAGGAAGTCGGCGGGCTCCACGCCTTGCTCGAACACCCAGCGGATGCCGCGGAAACCCTGCGAGCCGTCCGGGCCGACCGGCTCGCCGTCGACCTCCACCTGCCAGCGGAAGAGCTCGAACAGGATCCTGGCCATCTCCGCCGCCGCGAGCGTCGCCATCGCGAAGTACAGGCCCCGCAGCCGCAGCGTGGGCAGCGCGACGAGCACCGCCGCCAGTGCCCCGGCCGCCATGGCGGCGAGCGCGGCGAAGGGCAACGGCCAGCCGAGCATGGCGGTGCCGATGCCGGCGGCATAGGCGCCGACTCCGAAGAAGGCCTGCTGGCCGAAGGAAAGCTCCCCTGCGATCAGCAGCAGGTAGGCGGACAGGGCGACGAACGAGAAGAGCCCGATGTTCGTCAGGACGCCGATTGCGTATTCATCCATGGCGGCCTCAGGGCAAGCAGGACGAAGAGAAGAAGGTAGGCGACCAGGTCGCGCAGCTGAGGGCCCAGGTACCACTGGCTGTGCGCTTCGAGGAGCCCCAGGACGACTCCGCCCACCACGGCGCCCGGCAGCGAGCCAAGGCCCCCGAGCATCATGGCGAGCAGCCCCTTGAGCGTGGACCACATGCCGAGCATCGGCGTCACCTGCTCGTGGGTCGCGACGATGAGGAAGCCCGCCACGCCGCCGATGGCGGAGGCGAGTGCGAAGACGAGCAGGAAGACGCGCGAGACATTGATCCCCGTGAGCTCCGCGGCGGTGGGGTCGTCGATGAGCGCGCGCACCGCAACTCCGAAGCGGGTGCGGTAGAGGAGGAAACGCAGGCCCGCGCACACGGCGACCGCCGTGGCCATGAGGAGGATCGCTTCCTTCCGGAGCACCAGGGGTCCGAAGGCCAAGGGCCCTGCATCGAGGAGCGGCGGGAACGGGTAGATGTGCTGCGGAAGAAGGAGCGTCGCCAGCTCCTCGAGCTGCATCCAGAGCGCGAAGCTCGCCACCATTGCGGCGATCGCCGAGCCCTTGCGGTGGGGCGCGAAGGACAGGCGCTCGACGTACAGGCCCGCC
This sequence comes from Burkholderiales bacterium, assembly GCA_035627155.1. Lineage (GTDB taxonomy): Bacteria > Pseudomonadota > Gammaproteobacteria > Burkholderiales > SG8-39 > SCGC-AG-212-J23. Next base: position 4,056 of record DASPMF010000175.1, read on the forward strand.
GCCACGGATCCCAGCACGACGGCGGCGAAGAGCGCGGGCATGGCGACGGCGTGGCGAAGGGAAAGCCAGACCGCCGCATAGCAGCCCACCATGATGGCCGGACCGAACGAGAGATTCGCTCGCCTCAGGACACCAAAGATCAGCGTGAAGCCGACGGCCAGGAGCGCGTACGAGGATCCGAGTGCCAGGCCGTCGAGGGTGTTCTGGAGGAAATCAATCACGCCTTCGAGCCGAGATAGGCGCGGCGGATCACTTCGTCCTCGGCGAGCGAGCCCGGATCGCCGCTGAACGTCACCTTGCCCTGCTCCATGAGGAAGAAGTGCTTCGCCACGCGCAGCGCCATGTGGGCGTTCTGCTCGACGAGGAAGATGGTGGTCCCGTCGCGATGCAGCTGCGCGATGATGTCGAAGATCTCTTCGACTACGAGCGGCGCGAGGCCGAGCGAGGGCTCGTCCATGAGGAGCAGCTTCGGCCGCGACATCAGCGCCCGCGCGACGGCCAGCATCTGCTGCTCGCCGCCCGAGAGCGTCCCCGCCTGCTGCGCGGCGCGCTCCCTGAGGCGGGGGAAGCGCGTGAACATGCGCTCGACGTCCGCCTCGAAGGAATCGCTGCGCTGGTAGGCGCCGGCGTGCAGGTTGTCCAGCACCGTCATGGAGGGGAAGACGAGCCGGTTCTCCGGCACGAGCGCGATGCCGCGCCCGACCACGCGGTCCGGGCGCAGGCCGCCGATTTCCTCGCCGTTGAAGCGCACCGAGCCGCGCCGCGGCTTCAGCACCCCTGCGATGGTCATCATGAGCGTCGTCTTCCCGGCGCCGTTGGGCCCGAGCAGGCAGGTGATCGAGCCCTCGTTCACTTCCAGCGAGACGCCCTTCAGGGCCTCGATCTTCCCGTACGACGTGACGAGGTCGTTGACGACGAGCATCAGGCGCCGCCCAGGTAGGCTTTCTTGACCAGCGGATCGTTCTGGATCTCGGCCGGCGTGCCCTCGGCGATCTTGCGGCCGAAGTTGAGCACCGCGATGCGGTCGGTGACGCCCATCACGAGCTCCATGACGTGCTCGACGAGCACCACGGTGACGCCTTTCTCTCGCGTGCGCAGGATGCGCTCGCGCAGCTGCCCCACTTCCTCGCTGTTCATCCCCGCGGCCGGCTCATCAAGGAGGAGGAGCTTCGGCCGGGTGGCGAGGGCGCGGGCGAGCTCCAGCCGGCGCTGCTCGCCGAAGGCGAGGTTCGCCGCCAGCTCGTCCTGCTTGTGGGCGAGGCCCGAGAACTCGAGGAGCTCGCCGATCTCCGCACGGACACCTTTCTGCCCGCCCAGCCAGCGGCCGAAGAAGCCGTGGCGCGCGCGGTCTTCCGGCGAGTTCTGCGCCACCCACAGGTTCTGCCAGACCGTGAGCTGGCCGAAGAGGCGGATGTTCTGGAACGTGCGCGCGATGCCCAGGTGCAGTCGCTTGTGCGTGGGCAGCTTGCCGATCTCCTCGTCGCGGAAATGGATCGACCCGGTAGTGGGCGGGAAGAGCCCCGTGATGACGTTCACCGCGGTGCTCTTGCCCGAGCCGTTCGGGCCGATGAGGCCGAGGATCTCGCCCTCGCGCACGCGGAGATCGAGGCCGTCGATGGCTTTGACGCCGCCGAAGTGGCGCGACACGGATTTCAGCTCAAGCACGGCGTTTCCCGAAGAAGCCGGACGGGCGCACGTTCATCGCGAGGACGATCAGCGCGCCGAAGAGCAGGTTCCTCCAGTCGCCGAGGAAGCGCAGGCCCTCGATCAGGAACCCCTGCACGAAGATCACCGCCAGCACGGTGCCGAACACGCTGGAAAGCCCGCCGACGATCGGATAGGCGATGGCGAAGGTGGCGACCAGCACGTTGAAGTTCGCGTGCTCGATGTGCGTCGTGTAGTGCGCGTACAGCCCGCCGCCGATGCCGGCGATCGCGCCGCCGACGCTAAAGGCGCTGACCTTCACCGCCGTGAGGTTGATGCCGACCGACTGCGCCGCCAGCTCGTCCTCGCCGACCGCGCGCAGCACCGCGCCGTAGCGCGAGCGGTCGAACCACCACAGCAGCGCGAGCGCCGCGATGGCGAAGATCCAGATGAAGAGCATGACCTCGCCCGTGGTCCAGCCGTTCTCCGGGAAGAAGCGGATCTGGCGGAAACCTTCGCCGCCGAGCGGGCCGACCTTCACCTCGCCCTTGGCGACCTGGTAGTCGAAGTTGAAGAAGAAGAGGCGCACGCCCTCGCCGAAGGCCAGCGTGGCGACTACGAGCATCAGGCCCTTGACGCGCAGCGCCGGGAACCCGACCGCCGCCGCCGTGATGGAGCCCAGGATCGCGCTCACCCCGAGGGCCGGAACGAGGTGCCAGCCGGCGAGCACGGTGAGCATGCCCGCCGCATAGGCGCCGATGGCGAAGAACGCCGCCTGCGCCATGGTGACCTGCCCGGTCAGCAGGACGATGTAGGCCGACAGCCCGAGGAGCGTGTGGATGCCGATGATCTGCGCGAGGCCGTAGTAGAAATCCATCAGTCCCGGCCTCCCTTGGCCGCGAAAATCCCCCCGGGTCTGAAGAAGAGAAACACGAAGAGCAGGAGCATGACGTAGAGGTCGCGCTCGGTGACGCCGCGGAACTGCTGGAACACGCTCTCGAATCCGCCCACGAGCAGGCCGGCGACGATGGCGCCGGGGATGCTGCCGAGGCCGCCGATCACGGTGACGATCAGGCCCTTGATGGTGAGCGGGGTTGTGAGGAGCGGCGACAGCGCCCCCACCGAGGCGCCGATCATGGCGCCGGCGAGGCCGCCCAGCAGGCCGGTGATGACGAAGGTCATCGCGTTGACGCGCGCGACGCGGATGCCGCAGAGCTGCGCGGCGATCGGCTGCTGCGCCACCGCCCGCGTGGCGAGGCCCAGGCGCGTGCGGTAGAGGAGGGCGAGCAGCCCGACCATGCACAGGACCGAGAGCGTGAAGACGAGCAGCAGGTCGCCGCGCAGGTAGTAGTCGCCGAGATGCAGCATCACGTCGCTGAAGAGCGCCGGATAGTTGAGCGGCAGGCCGTCGGTGGCGTGGACCACGATCTCGTCGATGAGGAGCAGCATCCCGACGGTCGCCATCAGCGTCGCGAGCGCGCTCGCCGAGGGAATGAAGTGGAAACAGGTGACGTAGACGAGCCAGCCAATCAGCCCGCCGGCGAGGAAGGCGCCGAGGAAGACGATCCAGGCCGGCGCCTCGGCCCAGAAGGCGCCGAGGATGAGCAGGCCCGCGTACGCCGCGCCGATGGAGGCCGCCCCGTAGGCGAGGTTCAGCTTGTGCATGACGCCGAAGACGAGCGTGAACCCGATGCCGATCAGCGCGTAGGTCGCGCCGAAGAGCACCCCGTCGGAGGTGGCCTGGATGAAGTCCAGCATGGACGCAAAAACGGGCGCAGGTGGCTGCGCCCGTTCCCGGTCAGGCGATGGCTATTGCAGCGGGTTGTGGAGGACGACCCAGTTGTTCCCCTTCGCGGTGACGAAGAGGTAGGGCTTGTCCGCCTCCCGGTCCTCGGTGCGCTTGGTCACGCCCAGCAGACCCTTGGTCTCGCGCAGCTTGGCGAGGCCGTCGCGCACCTTGCGGCGGTCTTCCGCCACCTTGCTCTTGTCGCCGGAGATCTTCTCCGCCTCCATCACGTCCTTGAGGATGAAGACGTTCTCCCACGCGGCCATGGAGTGCAGGTCGGCCGCGCCCTTGAACTTGGCGGTGGTTTCGGCGGCGAACTTGCCTTCCTTGGTCACCGGGGCGAAGGAAGTCGGGATGATCATCCCCTGCGCCTGCTTGGCGCAGCCCTTCAGCGTCTCGAGCGACGAGGAGCTGGTGAGGCCGACGAGCACCTTCGGCTTCACGCCCTGGCGCGCCATCTCCTTCAGCGCGCCGCACATCGAGACCGGATGCGCCGCGATGGCGACGATGTCCGGGTTCGCCTTCTTCATCTCGCGTGCCTGCGTCGCGAAGTTCGTGTCGGCTAAGAGCCACTTCGACTCGCCCACCACCTGGAAGTTGTTCGCCTGCGCGCGGTCCTTCATGATCGCGTGCCAGGAGGCGCGCGAGTGCGCGAAGTCCTCCTCGACGCCGCCGTACACCGTCTTCAGCTCCGGATGCTTGGTGCGCAGCCAGTAGAAGAGGGACGAGTACATCGTCATCTCGTTGGGCACGTTGCGGAACGCCCATTCGGAGATTTTGGCCAGGCCCACCTTGACCGCCACGTCCGTGAAGATCGGCATCTGCAGGCCGGAGTCGCTCGAGTCGCCGACCTTCTTCTGCAGCACGCCGAAGAGCGGCTCGGCGACGTTGGAGCAGGTGGGGCCGACCGCGACGAGCGCCTCGGTGCCGTAGATGCGGCGCGCGACCGAGATGCCTTCCTCCGCCGTGCAGCGGTCGTCGTAGAACTGGATGGCGATCTTCGCCTTGGAGCCGTCGGCGAGCTTCACGCCGCCCGACTTGTTGATGACATCCGCGGCGGCGAGCATGGCCGCCTCGCTGTTGACGCCGAAGGAGCGCACCGGGCCCGTCTTCGCGCCGAAGCCTGCGATGGTGATGGTCTTCTCCTGCGCGAGCGCAGGCGCGGCGCCAAGCGCGCACGCGGCGAAGGCCGCTGAAACTGCCAGGGCGATCTTCTTCACTTGAATCCTCCTCCTCAGGTAGATTTGCCGGGCCAGTGTAAATCGGGGAGGACGGAATGGGAAAGCATCTGAAGAAAAAGTCGAACGGGGTTGCTGCACCGCGCAAAGACCTCTGGCGCGGGCTCAAGCCGGGGCCGCACAACTTCTCCGCGCTCTCTCCGATGGTGTTCCTGCCGCGCGCGGCGGAGATCTTTCCCGATCGCATCGCCGTCATCAACGGCGAGCAGCGCATCACCTACGCGCAGTTCTACGAGCGCGCGCGGCGCCTCGCTTCCGCGCTGAGGAAGCGCGGCGTGAAGCCCGGCGACGTCGTCTCGGCGATGCTCCCCAACCTGCCGCCGATGCTCGACTGCCATTACGGCGTGCCGATGGCGGGCGCGGTGCTCAACACGATCAACACGCGCCTCGACGCCGACACGGTGGCCTACATCCTCGAGCATGGCGAGGCGAAGGTCTTCATCTGCGACAAGATGTTCGCCGCGGTGACCGCCCCCGCGCTGAAGAAGGTGAAGCGCAAGATCCTCGTCATCGATGCCGACGCGGAATACGAGGCGTTCCTGAAGAAGGGCGACCCGCACTTCCAGTGGTCGCTGCCGGAGTCGGAGACCGCGCCCATCGCGCTCAACTACACCTCCGGCACGACCGGCCGGCCGAAGGGCGTCGTCTACCACCATCGCGGCACCTTCCTCGAGTCCTGCGGCAATGTGATGGCCTGGGCGATGCCCGCGCACCCGGTGTACCTGTGGACGCTGCCGATGTTCCACTGCAACGGCTGGTGCTTCCCGTGGTCGGTCACCGCGATGGGCGGCACGCACGTCTGCCTGCGCGCGGTGGATCCCAAGGCGATCTTCGAGCTTATTGTGGCGCACGACGTCACGCACATGTGCGGCGCACCGACCGTGCTCTCGATGCTCATCTCCGCGCCGCCGGAGCAGCGCAGGAAATTCAACAATGTCGTTCACATCCAGACCGGCGGCTCGCCGCCGCCGGCCAAGGTCATCAAGGAGATGGAGGAGCTCGGCTTCAAGGTGCTCCACATCTACGGCATGACCGAGCTCCAGGGACCGTCGACTTATTGCGCTTCTCAAGAGAACTGGTCTTCGCTTTCCCTCGAGCAACGGGCCATTGAAATGGCAAAGCAGGGCGTGCGCTACCAGGTCGTGGAAGGGCACATCGTCGGGGATCCGAAGACGTGCAAGCCGGTGAAGAAGGACGGGCAGGCGATGGGCGAGATCCTCATCCGCGGCAACACGGTGATGCTCGGCTACTTGAAGGACCCGAAGGCGACGGCCGAGGCGTTCGCGGGCGGCTGGATGCACACCGGCGACCTCGCGGTCTGCCACCCGAACAACTACATCGAGATCAAGGATCGCAAGAAGGACATCATCATCTCCGGCGGCGAGAACATCTCGTCGGTGGAGGTCGAGATCGCGCTGTACAAGCACCCGGCCACGCAGCTCGCCGCCGTGGTGGCGCGCCCGGATGACAAATGGGGCGAGACGCCCTGCGCCTTCGTGCAGCTGAAGCCCGGGATGGACGCCACCGAGCAGGACTACATCGAGTGGTGCCGCAACAACCTCGCGCGCTACAAGGTGCCGAAGAAGGTCGTGTTCGGCGCCATCCCCACCACCGCCACCGGCAAGATCCAGAAGTTCGTGCTTCGCGAGCGGGCGAAGACGATCTGAAGCACCTTCGCCTCCCGACCAACGGGGTCGAGCTGCACGTCGTGCAGGCCGGCCCCGAGGACGGCGAGCTGGCACTCTGCCTGCACGGCTTCCCCGAGTTCTGGATGGGCTGGGCGAGCCAGATCGATGCGCTCGCCGCCGTCGGCTATCGCGTGTGGTGCCCGGACCAGCGCGGCTACAACACGAGCGACAAGCCGCGCGGCATCGAGGCCTACACGGTCGACGTGCTCGTCGAGGACGTCCGCGGCCTGGTTGAACGCGCCGGCGGGAAGCCCGTCGCGCTGCTCGGCCACGACTGGGGCGGGGCGGTCGCATGGCTCTTCGCCAACCGCCATCCGCAGCTCGTGCGCAAGCTCGTGATCGTAAATTCGCCGCACTTCTCCGTCATGCGCCAGCAGCTGAAGTCCAATCCGGCGCAGCGGCGAAGGAGCTGGTACATGTCCTTCTTCCAGCTGCCGCTCGTTCCGGAGCTGTCGCTTTCGGCGTTCAACTTCCACGCGCTGGAGAAGGCGCTGACTCGCACCAGCCGCCCGGGCGCCTTCCCGGAGGAAAAGCTCGCTGCCTACCGCGCCGCCTGGCGCCAGCCGGGCGCGCTTACCGCTTCGCTCAACTGGTATCGCGCGCTCTTCCGCGGCAGCAAGCAGCGCGTCGCCGACCGCCGCATCAAAGTCCCGACCCTCCTCATCTGGGGCACCGGCGACACCGCCCTCGGCCGCGAGCTCGCCCAGCCCAGCATCGAGCAATGCGACGACGGCAAGCTGGTCTTCATCGAAGACGCCGGGCACTGGGTCCTCCATGAGGAACCCCAGAAGGTCGCCGCCCTCATCGGCGACTTCCTGCGCCCCGCATGAGCCTTTTCCGCATCGCGGGCGTAGTGGCCGTGGGATTCGCGGTCTGGTGGTTCGCCTTCCGCGTGGAAGGCTGCGGGAGCGCCGGCGCGCTCGCCTGCGGCGACAAGGCGCTGGACGAAGGCGTCGGGCTCAGCGTGCCGCGGGCGCAGGCCTGCGGAGCGGCGGGCTACTACTGCTTCGGGCGCCCCGAGACCTTCCAGGTCGTGCGCTGGCCGCTCGACAAGGGAAAGCTCAAGGTGCGCGTCACGCCGCCGGAGTTCATCACCGATCCCGAGCTTGCGCGCAAGATCCGTGACGCCGCCGTGGAGGGCATCCGGGAATGGGACCGGCAGCCGTTCCCGCTCGCCATCGATACCCGCAAGCACGCATGGCCGAACTGGGACATCGGCATGGTCTGGTTCCACGGCGCGGGCGGCGGCCATGCCCGCGTGCGGTACGAACAGAAGGGCAAGCGCCTGGAGTTCGCCATCGAGGGCATCCAGGTCATCGTCCCGCCTGCCGAGTGGCGCCTCACCGAAGCCCAGCTGCTCGACATGGTCCGCGCCACCGCGATGCACGAGATGGGCCACGCCCTCGGCCTCCTGCACAGCGACGCCGAGCGCGACATCATGTTCCCCCAATTCAAGCCCGGCGTGACGCCCCTTCGGCCCTCCGAGCGCGACCTACGCACCGTGGAAGCGCTCTACGCGCTCCCCAACGGCGCGATGGTTCAGTAGCGCCTAGCGGTCGAGCGTCTGGTCCTCGTAGGAGGCGGGGTCGGAGATGGGCTCGATGTGGACCTCGAGGGCGGCGTGGGGCACCAGCGAACGGATGCGGGACTCGATTTCTTCCGACAGGTTGTGGGCGCGGGAGACGGTCCACTCGTCCGGGACGAGGAGGTGGAAGGCGATGAAGCGGCGGGCGCCGGCCTGCCGGGTGCGAAGGGCGTGGAAGGAGACGCCGTAGCGCTTCGAGTATTCGGAGAAGATCTTGCTGATCTCGTGCTGTTCCTCGCCGCCGATGGCGGCGTCGAGGAGGCCGAGGACGGAGCGGCGCATCAGGCCGATGCCCGCCCAGACGATGTGCACGCCGACCGCAATGGCGATAATGGGATCCAGGATCAGCCAGCCGGTCGCGGCGACGATGGCGACGCCGATGATGACGCCCCCGGAGGTCCAGACGTCCGTCATGAGGTGCCGGCCGTCGGCTTCCAGGGTGATGCTGTGGTGCGCGCGGCCCTTGCGGATGAGGACGAGTGCGACGCTGCCGTTCACGATCGCCGCCAGCGCGCTGACGGCAAGGCCGATGGCGGGCTCGTCGATCGGCTGGGGGTTCAGCAGGCGCGGGAGGGCGGTGGCGATGATGCCGGCCGCGGCGACGACGATCAGGGTGCCCTCGGTGCCGGCGGAGAGGTACTCCGCCTTCGACATGCCGTACGGATGCTTCGCGTCGGGCGGTCGCGCGGAGACGCGGAGCATCCACACCGCGAGCGCGGCGGCGCCGAGGTTGACGAAGCCTTCGAGCGCGTCGGAGAGCAGGCCGACCGAGCCGGTGACCCACCACGCCGACCACTTCAGCGCCAGGGTGACGAGCGCGGCGCCGACGGACAGCCAGGCGTAGCGTTCCAAGGCTAGGCGGCCCGGCGCTGTCCTCTGAGGGACGCGGTGCGCTCGAGGTCGGGCGCCCCGTCCGGGGCGAGTGCGACGCCGAAGTGCGCTTCCGCCTGCTCGCGCGTGTAGTAGCCGCGCGAGACGTCGCGGGCGACCTTGCGCGGATCGCGTCGCAGCGGATCGCCGTAGCCGCCGCCGCCCGGCGTGGAGACCCGCACCACGTCGCCCGGCTCGAGCTCGATGTCCTGGTCCTTCGACAGGTGCGGGGGAATGTACGTCTTGTCGTTACGTTGAATGAGAACCTTGTTCACGCCGCCGTCGGCGCCGCCGAGCGCGCCCTGCGGCCCGACACGGCCGTGGTCCATCACCATCGAGGCGCGCGCCGCGCCCCTGCGCAGGCGGATCGCGTAGTTCACGCCGAAGCCGCCGCGCTGCTCGCCGGGGCCGCCGGAGCCTTCATGCAGCGAGTACTCCTCGAAGAGCACCGGGTAGTACTGCTCCATGACCTCGATCGGCGTGGTCTTGGAGATGCCGATGGTCGAGCAGCCGTTCGAGATGCCGTCGGAGGCCGCGCTACCGCCGTAACCGCCGCCCGAGATCACGTACATGACGAAGGCGCGGTTCTTCTTCGGGTCGAAGCCGCCGAGGGCGAGGTTGCCGGAGGTGCCCGCCGGCGCCGCGAAGAGCTCCTGCGGCACCGCCTTCACCAGCGCCGAGAAGACCGCCTCGGCGATGCGCTGGCTCACCTCGGCCGCGCAGCCCGACACGGGGCGTGGGTACTTCGCGTAGAGGAAAGTGCCCTCCGGCTCGACGATGCGCAGCGGCTCGAAGGTGCCGGCGTTGATCGGTACGTCGGGGAAGACGTGCTTCACCGCGAGGTAGACCGAGGAGATCGTCGTCGCGAGGACCGAGTTCATCGGCCCGCGGCACGGCGGCGAGGAGCCGGCGAAGTCGAACACCAGCTCGCCGCCGGCCGTGCGCGTGACCTTGAGGCGGATGTGCAGCGGCTCGTCCACCACGCCATCGGAATCCACGATGGAGTGGCCTTCGTAGGTCCCTTCCGGGATGCGCGCGATCTTGGCGCGCATCTGCTGCGCGGCGCGCCGGCGCAGCTCGGCGATGGCGGCCTCCACGGTGGCGGCGCCGTAGCGGTCGAGCAGGGCGGTGAGCCGCTTCTCGCCGGTGGCGAGCGCCGCCGCCTGCGCCTTGATGTCGCCGATTCTCTGGTCGGCGATGCGGATGTTGGAAAGGATGATCGAGAGGATCTCCGGGTCGAGCTCGCCCTTCTTGTAGAGCTTCACCGGCGGCAGGCGCAGGCCTTCCTGCTCCACCTCGGTGGCGTTGGCCGAGAAGCCGCCCGGCACCATCCCGCCCGTGTCGGGCCAGTGACCGGTGTTCGCGAGCCAAGACCAGAGCTTCCCCTTGTAGAAGAACGGCTTCACGAACTTCACGTCCATGAGGTGCGTGCCGCCGAGATAGGGGTCGTTGACGATGAACACGTCCCCGGGCGAGACGTTGCGCGCGTTCGGGTGGCCGATCACCGAGCGGGTGGAGAATTGCATCGTGCCGACGAACACCGGCAGCCCGAGCTCGCCCTGTGCGATCAACGCGCCGTCGCCCGCCGCGTAGATGCCGTCGGAGCGGTCGAGGGCCTCGGAGATCACCGGCGAGAAGGCGGCGCGCACGAAGGCGAGGTCCATCTCGTTGCACACCTGCTGCAGTCCGTTCTGGATGACGGCGAGCGTGATCGGGTCGAGCGAAGTCATGGCTTTCCAGTGTAGGCGCGGTAGAGGCGGAACTCGAAGCCTGCAACGGACGCTTGCTCCTGGTCTTCGACCAGGACCGCGTACGGTGGCGAGCCCCGGCGGTCGGTGAAAAGGAACCCCGGAAACGACGCAGGACGGCGCTCGCCCAGGCCGACCAGGAGCGTCTTCGCCGCCGGGTCCAGCGCGGCGTCGCCCGGCGCGAGCTGCTCGCAGGCCCAGCGGCGGAACACGACCGCCTTGCCCAGGCAGCGCCGGGACCACGGGGTCTGGTTGTTGAAGTGGAAGAGATACTTTTCCGTCGTCAGCACGTCCGGAGAATCCAGCTCGTAGGTGCCGAGGTAACGGCCCTGGCCGCGCGGCACGTCGGCGATCCAGCGCTTCGCGGAGCGAAAACCCGGGATCGACAGGCGCTCGGCGAGGTGCTCTTCGTCGTACCAGGCGTTGAACTCCTCCTCCATCTGCGGCGGCGGCTCGGTCATGGTGAGGAGCAGGCCGCGGTTCATACCGTCACCACCAGGTTGCCGTGCTCATCTACCGTGGCGCGGTTGCCCGGCTCCAGGACCGTCGTGCAGTCGAGCTGCTCGACGATCGCCGGGCCCTCGAACTGCCCGGGCAGGCTTTCACGCTGGTAGACCGGCGTGTCCATCCAGCTTCCCTCGAACCAGACCTTCCGCAGGACCGGTTTCGAGGCGGGTTTCCTCTCGAGGAGCGCCATCTTGTGGCGCGGCCGCTGGCCGATGACCGCGGTGTGCAGGTTGACGAGCACGGCGCGGATCTCCGGCAGCTCGACGCCGAAGCGCGCGAAGTACGCCTTCTCGAAGAGCTGCTGCAGCGCGTCGCGGCCCGCCTTCGGACCCGGCAGCGGCACCGTGAGGATGTGGCTCTGCCCCTGGAACTGCATGTCGGCGGAGAACAGCAGGCGGACCTTCTCGACCGGGATGCCTTCGCGCTCGATCAGCGCACGCCCGTCGGCGACGTGCCCCTCGAGGATCTTCTGTACGAGGGCGGGATCAAGCGAGGCGAGCGGCTGGTTGACCGTGTTCACGTAGTCGCGTCGCAGGTCTGCGAGCGCGCAGCCGAGCGCGTTGGTGATTCCGGGGCGCGCCGGGATGAGCAGGCGTGGAACACCGAGCTCGCGCGCCAGCGCCGCGGCGTGCAGCGGTCCGGCGCCACCGAACGGGAACAGGACGAAGTCGCGCGGGTCGTGGCCGCGGGAGAGCGAGACCATGCGGATCGCGCTCGCCATCTTGTCGTTGGCGATGCGCACGATCGCCGCAGCGGCTCCAACGGCATCGAGGTGGAGTGCTCTTCCGATCTTCGCTTCCACAATCTCCATTATTTGTGGAACGTCCACGGCGCCTTCCACGCCGAGCAGGCTATCCGCGTTGAGGCGCCCGAGAAGCAGGTTGGCGTCGGTGATCGTTGGCTCCGCGCCGCCGCGGCCGTAGCAGATCGGCCCTGGACTCGCGCCGGCGCTCTGCGGGCCGACGCGCAGCATGCCGTCCTCGCCGATCGAGGCGATGGAGCCGCCGCCGGCGCCGATCGTGTGCACGTCCACCATCGGCACGTGCACCGGCATGGCGTACTCGATCTCGAGCTCCGAGGAGACCTCGGGGACGGCGTCGCGGATGAGGCCGACGTCCGTGGAGGTGCCGCCCATGTCGTACGTGATGGCGTTGCGAAATCCGGCCGCGGCGGTCGATGCGGCCGCGGCGATGATTCCGGACGCCGGCCCGGACATGACGGTGTTCACCGCGGTCTCCGCGGCAAGCGGCGCGCTGATGGTGCCGCCGTTGCCTTGCATGACCAGGAGGTCGGCCTTGAAGCCGCGCTGGCGTAGCTCGTGTGTGAGTGTCTTCAGGTAGCGGTCGAGCACCGGCTGCACCGATGCGTTGACCGCCGCGGTGACACCCCGCTCGTATTCGCGGTATTCGGAAAGCAGCCGGTGGCCGGCGGTGACGTACTCGTTGGGCCACAGCTCGCGCGCGATTTCGTACGCGCGGCGCTCGTGCGCCGCGTTGACGTAGCTGTGCAGGAAATGGATGACGAGCGACTCGCAGCCGGCCTCGCGAAGCCGCTTGACCGCCGCGCGCACGCTTTCCTCGTCGAGCGGCGCCACGACCTCGCCGGCCGCATCCACCCGCTCGACCGCTTCGAGGCGCAGCTCGCGCGGGATCAGCGGCTCGAACCAGCCGATGAGGCCGTAGGGCTTCGGGCGCGTGCGGCGCCCGAGCTCGAGCACGTCGCGAAAGCCCCGGGTCGTGACGAGCCCGGTCTTCGCCAGCTTGCGCTCGAGGAGGGCGTTGGTCGTGGTCGTGGTGCCGTGGATCAGGAGCTCGAGCTCGCCGAGCGCGACCTTCGCCTCCTCCAGCGCCGCAAGCACGCCGAACGCCTGGTTCTCCGGCGTGGTCGGGACCTTGGCGAGGCGGATCTCGCCGCTCGTCGCCTCGAAGGCGATGAGGTCGGTGAAGGTGCCCCCGACGTCGATGCCCGCGATCCACTTCATGCCCTGCGCACTCCCACGTAGCGCTCGAAGAGGGCGCGATCGCGGCCGAGCTCGGCCGCCGGCATCTCGTGAGCGAGGGCGCCGTTTTCCAGGAAGGCGATGCGGTCTGCCACCTGCATCGCGGCTTCCACCTTCTGCTCGACGAGCAGCACCGCCACGCCGCGCGCGCGCAGGTGCTTCACCGTCTCCAGGACCTTCTGCACGAAGGTCGGCTGCAGCCCTTCGCACGGCTCGTCGAGGAGCATGACCTTCGGCCGCAGGCAGAGTGCGCGACCCATGGCGAGCATCTGCTGCTGGCCGCCGGAGAGCGTCCCGGCGACCTGGCGCAGGCGCTCGCGCAGGACCGGAAAGAGCGCGTAGATCTCCTCGACATCGACCTGCTCCTTCCCGGCGAGAAGCCCCATGCGCAGATTCTCCTCGACGGTCATCTCGGAGAAAAGGCGCCGCCCCTGGGGGACATAGCCCACGCCGAGGGACGCGACGGTGTGCGCCGGCTGCCGGGTGAGGTCGGCTTCCCCGAGGCGGATCGTGCCGCGGCGGCAGGCGACGAGGCGCATGATCGCCTTCAGCGTTGTCGTCTTCCCCGCGCCGTTGCGGCCGAGGAGCGCGAGGACTTCGCCCGGCGCGACCCGGAGGCTGACGCGCTTCAGCACCTTCACGCTGCCGTAGTAGCAGTCGACCCCTTCGACCGAGAGCGTCATGTTCCGAGATACGCCTTCTGCACGAGCGCATCCCGCTCGATCTCGGACGGGGAACCTTCCGCGATGATCTGTCCCGCTTCCATCACCGTGACGCGCTCTGCGAGCGAAAGCACGACCGGCATGTTGTGCTCGATGAGGAGCACGGTGGCGCGCTGCGCGATGGTCCGCACCAATTCGCAGAAGCTCTCGATCTCCGACTCGGCGAGGCCCTGCGTCGGCTCGTCGAGGATGAGAAGGCGCGGCCCGGCGGCGAGCGCCATCGCGAGCTCCAGCAGGCGCTGGTGCCCGTAGGCGAGCGAATCCGCGCGCTGGCGGGCCAGGGCGCCCAAACCCACCGCGTCGAGTGCCGCATGCACCCGCTCGGTGACGAGCGATTCCTTGAGCAACAGGCCGCGCATCAGCCGCCGCTGCGCCGGCAGGGCGACGTTTTCGTAGCAGGAGAGGCCCTTGAAGATGCTGGTCACCTGGAAGGTGTACACGATGCCGGCGAGGAGTCGTACCCAGGGCGGCGCGTGAGTGATGTCGCGCTCCTCGTAGCGGATCGTCCCGGAGCTCGGCGCGATGCGGCCGCACAGCATGCCGACGAGCGTCGTCTTCCCCGCGCCGTTCGGACCGATGATGGCGCGGATCTCGCCAGGCTCGATGCGCAGGTTCACCGCGTCGACGGCCGTCAGGCCGCCGAAGCGCTTGCTGAGGCCTTGGGTCTCGATCAGGGCAGCCATGCGAGCCAGCGCGTGCGCACCCAGCCGAGGAAGCCGAGCGGGAACCACAGGACCAGGACGACGAGGGCCGCGCCGACCACCAGGAGGTAGGCGGAGGTCCACTCGCTCGCGAAGTCGACGAGGTAGAACATGAGGCTCGTGCCGAGGAGCGGGCCGAGCAGCGTGCCGGCGCCGCCGAGCAGCGTCCAGAGCAGCGGGTAGATCGAGAAAAGGATCGAGGCGAAGGTGGAGCCGACGTACGAGAAGAGGATGGCGTAGGTCCCGCCCGCCGCCGCCGACAGGCCGCCGGAGACCACCACGGCGAGCAGCTTGTAGAGGAAGCTGTTGTAGCCGAGGAGGCGCGTGCGCTCCTCGTTCTCGCGGATGCCGGTCAGGACGCGCCCGATGGGCGAGAGCCGCAGCGCCAGGCAGCCGAGCAGGGCGGCTGCAAAGAGGACGAGCGCGGCGTTGTACTTCAGTGCCGGCTCGTGGAAGCCGATCCCGGCCAGCGGTGCCGCCTTGACGATGAAGCCCTGGTCGCCGAGCGTGATCTCGTTGAAGTACAGCGTCGCGAGGTAAAGGGCCTGCGCGAACATCAGGCTGACGATGAGAAACGCCACCCCGGTCGTGCGCAGCGCCAGCAGGCCGAACAGGAACGCGAGGAGCAGGCCGCAGGCAACGCCCGTGAGAAGGCCGGCGCCGGCCGAGAACTCCAGGTAGTAGATCGGCAGCCCCGCGCCGTACATCCCGGCGGCGAAGAACATCGCGTGGCCGAGGCTCATGAGGCCGGTGTAGCCCAGGAGCACGTTGTAGCCGAGGGCGTAGACGGCGAGCACCATGATGCGCGCGACGTTGGTGTTGTGGTACTCGGGCAGCACGAACTGCAGGGCGAAGAGGCCCGCGATGACGGCGCCGTGCAGCACCAGCGACTTGCGCAGCGTGCTCATGCCTTGCTGGTGCCGAAGAGTCCCGTCGGCCGCACGATGAGCACCACGGCGACGAGCAGGGTGGCGACGATCTTCGCCAGCGTGGGCGAGAAGAAGACCGACACGATGCCGTCGCTCAGGCCGACGACGAACGCCGCGACCAGGGTTCCCTTCACGCTCCCCAGCCCGCCCAGGATCACCACGATGAAGGAGAGCAGCAGCGGGTCGAGGCCCATGAGGTAGTGCGCCTGCTGGATCGGCACGACGAGCACGCCGGCCGCCGCCGCCAGCATCGCGCCGAGCGCAAACACCATCGCGTAGACGCGCCGCGCCGGCACGCCCATCGCCTGCGCCATCTCCAGGTCCTGCTGCGCGGCACGCATGTAGAGGCCGAGCGTGGTGCGCGTGAGGAGCCACCAGGTCGCGCCGAGCAGGCACGCGGAAATGCCGGCGACGACCAGCTTGTAGCCGGAGTAGCCGAACCATGGGAAGTCGATCTTGAAGTACACCGGCGGCGCGACCGGCCGCGCATCCGGCCCGTAGAGCGTCAGCACCGCCTGCTGGATGATGTAGAGCAGGCCGATCGTGGCCACGATCGTCGCTTCGGGGTTGTAGTCCACGCGCCTCAGGATGAGGCCGTCGGCCGCCCAGGCGACGGCGCCCACCACGAGCGGCGCGGCGACGAGCGCGAAGACGAACCCGCCGAGCGGGCTTTCGACGAGGCTGGTGCAGAACCAGGCGAGCACCGCGCCGAGCATGAAGAACTCGCCGTGCGCGACGTTGACGATGCGCATCACGCCGAAGACGAGCGACAGGCCGAGCGCGGTCAGCGCGAGCACGAACGCGCCGACCGCGCCCTCGAGGAGCGCGAGGAAGAGGTGCGGCCCGAAGCTCAGGGGACTAGAACGACTGCTTCGTGTAGTCCGCTTCCGGCTCGTAGCGGCTGTCTTCGATGCTCGTGCGGTGCACCGTCTTCAGCTTCTTGCCTTCGACGCGGGACACGTACTGGTGGCCGTAGCACTGGTGGAGCTTGCCGTCGAAGACCTTGCGGCCCTGCGGGTGCGCCGGCCCCTCCGGGAACTCCTTGACGCTCTCGAGGTACTCGATGAGCGCGCGGTAGTCCTTCTGGGTCGGGTCGCGGTAGCCGCTCTTCTCGACCGCCTGCTTGATGACGTGCAGCGTCTCCCAGCAGCCGAACATGTGGGAGTAGGTGGAGACATCCTTCGGGTCGTTGACGCTCGCGCCGGACTCGTTCACGCCTACGCGCTTGCGGTACTCCTGCACGAACGCCGGCGTATTCGCCTCGGCGTAGCGGGGGAAGGCCTCCCAGAAATACGTGCCTTCCAGGTAGTCGAGGCCCGGCGTCGCGAGGTTCACGCCTTCCAGCGAGTCGATGAAGCCGAAGATCTGCGGGCGCTTCTTGCCGAAGTGCTCGCCCATCTCCTTCACGAAGGTGAGCACGCCCGGCCCGACCATGACGTGGTAGAGCACCTCGGTTTCCTTCGGCACGCGCGCGAAGTACTTGGTGAAGGAGCTCTCGGTGGGCGGGATGGCGAGGCGCTCGATCACCTGGCCGCCGTGCTTCTTCGCCGCCTGCGCGAAGAAGTCACGGTGGTCGTAGCCGAACGCGTAGTCGGGATAGATCATCGTCACCTTCTTGCCCAGCTTGTCCAACACCCACGAGGACATCGCGGTGACCTGCGCGCGCACGTCGGTAATGCCCGGCTGCAGCACGTAGCGGTTCATCTTGCCGGAGGCGACGTGGTAGCCCTCGCTCACCACGAAGTAGGGAATCTTCAGCTCGCCGGCGCGCGGGGCGGAGGCGATCACCACGTGGGAGAACAGGGTGCCGTAGACGAAGTCCACCTTGTGCTGGCGGGCGAGCTTCTCGACCACCTCGGGCCCTCGCTTCGGATCGGTCCCGTCGTCCTCGGCCACGATCTCGACCGGGCGTCCGGCGATGCCGCCGGCGTCATTGATCATCTTCACCGCCGCGGCCGTGGTGCGCTCGTACCAGCGGCCGTACACCGCGCCGATGCCGGTGCGGTGCACCTGGAAGCCGATGCGGATCGGCTTGCCCTTCGGCTGCGCGAAGACCGACGGGATAGTGGCGGCGCCTGCGAGCGCGCCGAGGGTCTTGAGGGTTTGCCGCCTGGTGAAGTCAGACATGAGGTGCCTCCTTGTTTGAATTCATTCTATCTATCCAGCCACCGGTGTTGACAAGAGCCACAGCCCGAGGACCGTGTAGCCGACCATGAGGACGGTCATCGGCACCTGGCTCGCCAGCGCCTTGGGCACCGCACCATGCCGGCGCAGGGCGAGGACATGGGCCACCCAGACCGCCGCGACGTGCGCAGCGACGATCACGGCCACCTGCACGTACCAGATGACGTGCACCGAAGCGTGGTGCGTGAGGAAGGAGGCGCGCACGTGAAGGTCGCGCGCTCCCAGCAGGTTCCAGCCGCGCCCGAGTGGATCGCTGAGCGCCTTGACGGCGTGCTGCGCATCGACGAGGAAGGTGGGGAAGTAGTGCGCGAAGTGGTAGCCGAAGGCGATCGGCACGATCGACAGCACGTAGTAGCCGTAACCCGCTTCCCGGGCGCCTGCGATGGCCGCGCCGGTGCGCACTCCCGCCGTGTAGGCGACACTGAATGCGGCAAAGGTGGCGAGGAGCCCGAGCGTGTTCGCGACCATTACCGCCGAGCGGCCCGGGTGCTCGAGCGGGTTCTCGCCGATGAGGCCAAGCCACCAGAACGTGCGCGACAAGCCGTCGAAGGAGACCGTTGCGAGCGCGAGAAGCACGAAGGCGACGCCGCTCGCGGGCAGCGCTTCGCCGGAAAGCAGCCCGCGCCCCGGCGGCGCCAGCCGGCCGACCATGCGGAAGAACACCGAGAAGGTCTCGCCCCGCCTTAACCAAGCCTGGCCGTATAGGAATACCGCGGCAAAGGTCAACGCCACGTAGCCGCAGATGACCGAAGCGAGGATCGCCGGATCCTGCGGCGCCGGATAGACGAGCTCGAACCAGGCGAACGCGAGAAAAAGGACGACTGCAGGCCAGTAGCCGACTGCCGGCATCGGCCGCGCGCCGGTGCGCAGCCAACCCCACGGGTTCACGAAGCGCCACAGGTCGCCGAAGAGCGCGTTGACGAACGTGAAGCCGACCCACCACAGCATCCAGACCGTGGGCGGCAGCGGGTTGTGCAGCGGATCGCGGCTGCCGAGCCATCCGCAGGCGAGCAATGCCGCAAGGGCGAGCAACCCGGCGACGTGCAGCCAAGCCGGACCGTCCTTATTCCTGGCCTCCTCCATGGACACGAACCGCCCCGCCGGCAGGAGCGCCATGGCGGCGAAGGAGAGCGCCACGGCGAGCGCGCCGCCGGTGATGTACAGGCCGGTGGGGAGCAGCATCACGAACCCACGCTCCCCGGTGTGGGCGAGCGCGGGCGCCGCCGCGCCGGTCAGGACGAGACCGAGGAGAGCTCGAGTCGCGGCGGGTATACGGCCTCCGTGCGGCCCTGCAACGAAAGGTAGGCGGCGGCGATGAGCCCGGCAGCCTGCATCCTCCGCGCCTCCGCAGTGCCGCGGGAAAGGGCCTCGTCAATCACTTCGGGGGGAAGCCGGGGAACCGCGACGGTCACGGGAAGGGCACCGAGGTCAGAATCTTCCTTGAGCTCGCGGGCGGGACGCCGCTGGATGCCCGCGTGTTCGGCATTCACGGCGTTGGCGACCAATGTGGCGGCGGCATCCGCGACGGCCGCGGTGGACGCGAGCACGGTCACCGCGTCGGCGATGCCGAGCGACTGCGAGCGGCCGCGCCATCCGGAGGTGGCGATGCCGCGGACCGGATCCTCGAACGCGACGCGCGCGGTGGCGTCGATCGCGGGGTTCGCGAGGTCGCTCACCACGCCGGCGAGCAGCGATTCACCGCGCGTGAAGTGAAGGGCGATGTCGCCGCCGTCGTTCACGTACGCCTTGCGGATCTGCCGCCCGGCGACGAGCGCCTGCATCAGCTCGTCGGCCACCGCGCCCGCGACCGCGGCCATGGGCGTGACGAAGACTGCGCGATGCGGCCGCACCGCGTCGGCCATGCGCCGGGCGACCGGACCCTTGAAACCTGAATGGACGGGTTTGCGCAGCGCCGCGAGCTCGCCCACGAGCTCGTCGAGAAGGGTGGCGAAGCGCGTGCACGCCTGGCCGTAGCCTTCCTCGACTTCCGCCGCATCGCCCCAGGCCTGCACGAGGACGTCGATCGGGCCGTGCTGCAGGTGGAGCCGGCCGTCGGGCAGGCGGGCGGAGAGGGCGCCGCTCACGCCGGGAGGTAGCGCACCTTCTGCGAGCGCAGGACCGACTCGAGCGGCACGACGCTATCCATGTGCCCGCCGATGGCCGCGTAGTCCGCAAGCGGCAGCGTGAATTCGATCGGCAGCACGAGCGCCGGCGTCGGCACGTAGCCGAACGAACGGTCCGGCATGCGCAGGACATCCACCATGAGCGTGATCCCGCCGCCGGGCCAAACGTACACCGGCGCGCCTCCGCAGGTGACGCGGGTGATCATGTCCTTCACCGAGCGCGTGAGGCGCACCGGGTTCTGCGTGACGCCGGCGCGCAGGCTGCCGCCCGCGCCGCCCATGAACAGAACCGTGCACAGCGCCGGCTCGCAGTTCTCCGCGATGCGCTCGACGACCTTGCGCACCGACTCGGGCATGCGCTGCTTCTCGGGCTTGAGGTTCGCGTCGAGCACGAACCATTCGGCGTCCTCGCCGGTGGTCGACACCATGAGGATGCGCATCCCGGGCCACGCGGTCTTCGGGTCGATCTTCTCCACGATCGAAAGGGGATCGGAGATGTTGGTGCCGCCCCAGCCCAGGCCTGGCTCGGCGACCTTGAAGTAGCGACCTGGCGTGGACTTGCGGCCGCGCACGCGGATGCCGGCGGGTCGCATGTCGAGGAAGCGCCCGGCCTGGTGCTCGGTGAGCACGCCGGTGATGTGGTCGTCGACCACGATCACCTCGTCGCAGTGGCCGAGCCACTGCGGCGCGAAGATGCCGATCGTCGCCGAGCCGCAGCCCACGCGCATGCGCACTTCCGGCTCGCCGTTCACCACCGGCGCGGCGCCCGCCTGCACGCGCACCCGGGCGCCGCCGTCGATCGTCATCTCGACCGGTTCCTTGTTCGCGAGCTTCAGCATCGCGTCGCAGGTGACGTTGCCTTCCTTCTTGCTGCCGCCGGTGAGGTGGCGCACGCCGCCGAGCGCGAGCATCTGCGAGCCGTACTCCGCGGTCGTCACATGCCCGATCTGCTCGCCATCGACGCGCACCGCAGCCTGCTCCGGTCCGAGGAAGCGGTCGGTGTCGATCTTCACCTTCAGGCCGCAGTAGCTGAAGATGCCCTCGGTCACCACGGTGACCACGTCCACGCCGTCCGCCTTGGACGACACGATGAACGGGGCAGGCTTGTAGTCCGGGTAGGTCGTCGTCGCGCCGATGCCGGTCACGAAGGTCGGCAGCACGTTACCCTGCCACGGCTTGCCGTCCACGAAGGGGACGGCCTGCTGTGCGTTCTGCAGCACGACGAGCGGGTCGAGGCGCACGAGCTTGCCCTCGACGTTCGCGTAGCGGTCGCACGCGCCGGACTGCCCGATGCGGATGCGGCAGAGCACCGGGCAGGCGTCGCAGCGGATGACGTCCGTCGCGACCGCTTCCTGCGTTTCACTCATGGTCACCCATGGTTCTTCAGCGCTTCGCGCAGGCGGTGCGGCAGGACGGGGACCTTGCGCATGCGCACGCCGGTCGCGCGATGGATCGCGCCGAGGATCGCAGGCGCCGTCGGAATCAGGCCGGGCTCGCCGACGCCCTTCGCCCCGAAGGGCCCGAGCGGCTCCGCGTCCTCCACGAGGA
>DASPMF010000176.1:0-8644 GCA_035627155.1 Burkholderiales bacterium
AGGCGTTCCGCCCGGCCGACGAGCCGAAGAACGTGCTCCAGGTGGGGCTGCCGACCAACTTCAAGGCGGCGCGCTTCGAGTCCGAGGCGCACACGGCGCTCCTGCGCGAGCTCGAGGCGGACATCGAAGCCGCGCGCTTCGGCGAACTCGAGATCCCGGTGAAGCTCAAGGTGCACGACTCCCTTTTCGTGCCGATGGCGAAGTGGCCGATGCTCATCGCGGGCAACTACCGCTGCATCCGCCCCGGGGAAATGATCCCGATCCGCGACGCCGTGCACGGCGACGTGGAACGCTCGCGCAACATCTACGAATGGGTGGCGGGCCTTTGCATGCGCCTGGGCGCCGAGCGCGAAGACCTCGTGCCGTTCGAGAAGTACGCCAAGGCGGCCGAGGGCCTCGCGAAGCCATCCTCCGCCGCGCGGGCGCTCTTCGGCGGCGCGCGCCACATCGAGCGCGTGGACGCGCTCGTGCACTGCATCGCGAAGAAGCTCGATGCGCAGAGCGAGCCGCTGCGCGAGATCGTCTCGCTGGTCGACGACCGGCTCGCCCGCAACCGCCTCGCCGCCGAGCCCGTCGCGGCCTAGCGCCGCTTCGTCTTCCGATCGCAGCCGTTGAGGTGGTCGTCCACCAGGCCGGTCGCCTGCATGTAGGCGTAGATGATCGTCGAGCCGACAAAGCGGAATCCGCGCTTCAGCAGGTCCTTGCTGAGGGCGTCGGATTCCGCCGTCTTCGCCGGGATGTCCTTCAGCGAGCGCCGGGAGTTGACCTTCGGCTTGCCGCCGACGAAGCGCCATACGTAGGCGTCGAAGCTTCCGAACTCCTTCTGCACCGCCAGGAACGCCTTCGCGTTCGTGATCGTGCTTTCGATCTTCAGGCGATTCCTCACGATTCCTTCGTTCTTCATCAGGGAAAGTATCTTCTTCCCATCAAACCGTGAAACCTTCCGGGGATCGAAGCCGGCAAACGCCTTCCGATAGTTCTCCCGCTTGTTGAGGATCGTCTCCCACGACAGGCCCGCCTGGGCGCCTTCCAGCGTGAGGAACTCGAAGTGCACGCGGTCGTCGTGCACCGGCACGCCCCATTCCTCGTCGTGGTACCGGATCCCCGCCGACGTGCTCGCCCAGCAGCGCTTCATGCGGTCTCCATCCCGATTGCCTTCTTCACCTGCGGCAGCGCCAGCACGCGCGCCCGGTGCTCTATGACCTTCGGAATCCGCGTGAGGTCCACCCCGTCCGCCTCCAGCCACTGCGCGAGCGTGAAGAGATAGAAGTCGCAGATCCCGAGGTCCTTGCCCATCACCCACGGGCCCTTGAGCATCGTCCGGTCGATGAGCTCGAAGCACTCGCCGACCGACTCCGGCACCTTGCGCTTCATCGCCTCCCATGCCGCCGGCTCGTCCGCCCAGCGAGATCCGCGCATGCGATGCGAATGCGCCACGTGCACCGTGGAGCACAGATAGCTGTTGAACGCCTGCACTTCCGCGAACGCGAACGCATCGTCGACCGGCGCCAGCTTCGCCTCCGGATAGCTCTGCGCGATGAACGCCAGGATCGCCGGCGTCTCCGTCAGGACTCCCTTCTCCGTCACGAGCGCCGGGACGCGCGCCTTCGGGTTCACCTTCAGGAACTCCGGCGACTTCTGCTCTTCCTTCTTGAAGTCGATCCGCACCAGCTCGTACTCCGCGCCGGCAAACTCCAGCGCGATATGCGATGCCAGCGCACAGGTGTTCGGCGTGAAGTAAAGCTTCAGCACCGCTTAAAGACCCAGGTAGGCCTGCCGGACGCGGTCGTTGTGGAGAAGCTCCTCGCCGGTGCCGGTCATGACGACACGGCCGTTCTCGAGGACGTAGGCGCGCTGGGAGATCTTCAGCGAGACGGCGACGTTCTGCTCGACGAGGAGGACGGTCATGCCTTCCTCGTTGAGGCGGCGGATGGTGTGCAGCACTTCCTGCACGACGACGGGGGCGAGGCCGAGGGAGGGCTCGTCGAACATGATGAGCTCGGGTGCGCCCATCAGGCAGCGGCCGATGGCGAGCATCTGCTGCTCGCCGCCGGACATGGTGCCGGCGAGCTGGTCCCTGCGCTCGGCGAGGCGCGGGAACATGGTGAAGACCTTGTCGAGGGTTTCCTTCGCCTTGGCGCGCGCACGCGGCAGCATGGCGCCCATCTCCAGGTTCTCCAGCACCGTGAGGCTCGGGAAGACCTGGCGGCCCTCGGCGACCTGGCCGATGCCGAGGTTGCAGATCTGGTGCGATTCCAGCGCCTGGATTTCCTTGTCCTTGAAGACGACCTTTCCGCTGCGCGCCTTCTCGATGCCGGCGATGGTGCGGATGAGGGAGGACTTGCCCGCGCCGTTGGCGCCCACGATCGCGACGATCGTGCCCTTCGGCACCTCGAGCGAGACGCCGGAGAGGGCCTGCGCGTCGCCGTAGAAGAGGTCCAGGTCGCGGACGGCGAGCATCAGACTTCCGTTTCCTCGCCGAGGTAGCACTCGAGCACCGCCGGGTCGCGCACGATCTGCTCCGGCGTGCCGCGGGCGATGACCTCGCCGTGGTGCAGGACGCCGACGTGCTGCGCGAGCGCCATGACGGCGCGCATGACATGCTCGATGAGGAGGATGGTGAGGCCGTCGGATCTGCTCAGGCCGCGGAACACCTCGACCATCTGGTCGGTCTCGGTCGGGCGCAGGCCGGCCATGACC
The DNA here is from genome assembly GCA_035627155.1 of Burkholderiales bacterium. GTDB lineage: Bacteria > Pseudomonadota > Gammaproteobacteria > Burkholderiales > SG8-39 > SCGC-AG-212-J23. The sequence continues at coordinate 2,701 of DASPMF010000176.1, forward strand.
TCGTCCAGGAGAAGAAGCTTCGGCCGCGTGGCGAGCGCGCGCGCCACTTCCAGGCGCTTGCGGTCGGGGAGGGTGAGCGAGGAGGCGGGCATGTCGCGCTTGGGCGCGAGGTGCAGCTTCTCCAGGATGTCCATCGCCACCCTGCGCGCGCCCGCGGCCGTACGCTCGTGTAGGAAACCACCGACCATCACGTTGTCGAGCACCGACAGGCCGGCGAAGGGTTTGACGATCTGGAAGGTGCGGCCGATCCCCTTGGCGCATACCTGGTCCGGCCGGAGCCCTTGGATCGGCCCGCCGTTGAAGACGATCTGCCCGGAATCCGGCTTGTAGACGCCGGCGACCATGTTGAAGATCGTGGTCTTCCCGGCGCCGTTGGGGCCGATCAGCGCATTGATGGCGCCCTGCGGGATCTCGAACGACGCGTTGCTGACCGCGCGCAGGCCGCGGAAGGACTTGGAGACGCCGCGCACCTCCAGCAGGCTCATCGTGCTGTTCATGGTGTGACGCGAAGCGGGGTTAGCGTTGCGCCATGGGCAACCTCGCCGCAGGCCTCGACGATCGGATCGGCGCGCTCGAGGCGGAGCTCGAGCATCTCGCCGCGGACCGGCAGCACTACGCCGACTTCTTCGCGCTGGCGCCGGAGCCGTGCTTCGTCACCGACGCGGCGGGCGCCATCCTCGACGCGAATCACGCCGCCGCGCGCCTGCTGGGCGGCGAAGGCGAGCTGCACGGACGACCGATCGACTGGCTCGTGCCGATGGAGCAGCGGCGCATGTTCCGCGCCTCGCTCGCTTCCGTGGCGGCTGGCTGCGGGCAGGTCCGCTTCCCGGGCAAGCTGCGCCGCCGCGACGGCGACCTTGCGGTGGAGTTCTCCGTCAGCGCGGTGCAGCGCGCGCGCAGCGCGCTGCGGCTTCTCTGGGTGGTGCGGCCGCTCGGCTAGCGCGCTCACAGCTTGAGCTTCCTGGCGATGGCGGGCCAGATGCCGTTGGGCAGGAACATCACCACGACGAGCAGCACGACGCCGTAGAACACCTGCTTGATGCCCGGGATCTCCCAGCCGAGGGCGGCGAACGCCTCGGTGATGCCGTCGGAGAGCAGCGTCAGCATCGCGGCGCCGAGGATCGGGCCGAAGAGGGTGCCGACGCCGCCGATGATCGGGCCGAGGATGATCTCGATCGAGCGGCTGATGTTGAAGATCTGCTCGGGAAAGAGGTTGTTGTAATAGAAGGCGAAGAACACGCCGGCGATCGCGGTCATCCCCGAGCTGATCGCCATGGCGAGCATCTTCCAGCGGAACACGTTGATGCCGAGCGCCTGCGCCGCCTCCTCGTTCTCGCGGATCGCCTGCCAGTAGTAGCCGGCCTTGCTCTTCTGCAGGAAGTACGAGGCGAGGAAAGCGAGCGCGGCGAGCGCGAGGATCGCGTAGTAGTACATCTCCGGCGGGCCGCGGAAATTCAGGAGGTCGATCGTGTCGCGCTGCGCGACGCGCAGGAACATGCCCCCGGCGCCGTTGGTCCACGCCATGTGGTCGAACGCGATGCGCGTGAACTCGGCGAAGGCGATGGTGAGGAGCGCGAAGTACACCCCCGAGATGCCGAACCGGAACGCGAGGAAGCCGATCGCGAGGCCGAAGAGGGTGCAGAGCAGGATCGCCGCCCAGATGCCCGCCCAGGGGCCGATGCCCCAGTGGAAGAAGATCCCGCCGGCGACGTAGGCGCCCACGCCGACGTAGAGCGAATGGCCGAGCGAGAGCTGCCCGGCGAAGCCCATGAGGATGTTCCACGCCTGCCCGGCGTAGGCGAGGTACAGGATCAGCGTAAGCACCGAGAGCGCATAGGCGCCGCCGAGATAGGGAAAGGCGACGAGGAAGGCGGCCAGGATGGCGAGCAGGATCGCGCCGCGGCTCATTGCGGCCTCCTGCCGAGCAGGCCCTGCGGGCGAAGGAGGAGGACCAGGATCAGCAGCCCGAAGCTGAACATGCTCTTCGCCGAAGGCACGATGAGCAGCCCGGCGAGCGCCTCCGAGACGCCGATCAGCACGCCGCCGAGGAGGGCGCCGGTCATGGAGCCCAGGCCGCCGACGATGACGATCACGAAGGCGAGGAGCGTGTAGTACGGCCCCAGGCCGGGGGTCACGTCGACCAGCACCACCATGGCGCAGCCGGCGACGGCGACGCACACCGAGCCGAGGCCGAAGGTCAGCGCGTAGAGGTGCTTCACGTTGAGGCCCACCACCTTCGCGCCGAGGTAGTTGTCCGCGCAGGCGCGGATCGCCTTGCCGGTCAGCGTGAAGCGGAAGAAGCCGAAGAGGGCGAGCGCCGTGGCGACCGCGGCCGAGGCCGCGTAGAAGCGCGCCTTGTCGACGTAGACCTTGCCGAGCTCGAAGGACTCGAGCTGGTAGTCGGTCATGACGTTGCGCGCGTCCGGGCCGAACGCCATGAGCATGCCGTTCACCATGATGATCGCCACCGCCACCAGCAGCATGAACTGCGAGTGCTCCGGGCGCGTGATGAACGGGTTGATGAAGCCCTTCTGCAGAACGTAGCCGAGGACGAAGAACGCCGCGGCGAGCGGCAGCGCGGCGAGGAAGGGATCGACGTTCCAGGCGGCGAAGAGCATCGTCGCCCCGTACATCGCTATGGTCATCATCTCGCCGTGCGCGAAGTTCACCACGCGCACCACGCCGAAGATGACCGACAGCCCGAGGGCCATCAGGCCGTAGACGAGGCCCGTGAGGACCCCGGCTACGACCACGTTCGCTACGAGCTCAGCGGACAACTACCGCTTTCTGGGACTACGCCTTCTTGTAGCCGGGGACCGGGAAGACGGGCTTGGCCGTCGCCGCCTCCTTCGGCAGCACCACCGTCGGCTCGCCTTTCAGGTTCTGCACGCAAGCCGAGCCGATGCCTTCCACCTGGCCCTTGGCGTTGAACTTGATCGGGCCCCCGAGCGTCATCTTGTCGGTGATGTTCGTCTGGGCGATCGCGTCGCGCAGCACCTTCGGGTCGGTGGACTTCGCGCGCTTGAACGCGTCGGCGACGACCAGCAGCGCCTCGAAGGTAAAGCCGACGTTCAGGCCGTGGAAGACGAGCTTGTCCTTCGGGTTCTGCTTGAGGAACGCCTTCTCGACGATCTTCGTCATCCTGGCGTTCGGGTTGTACCAGGGCACGTTGGAGATGGAGTGCTCCGAGAGCTTGCCGAGGGCCTTGAAGTACTGCTCCTCGTACATGCCGGGCGAGCCCGGGCTGACGATGCCCATCGGGTTCCAGCGCTGCTTGACCATCTCGCGGCGCAGGAGCACCGCGTCGTTGAGCCGGCTCACCAGCATCACGAAATCGGGGTTGGAGGCCTTCGCCTTGGACACTTCCACCGTCAGGTCCTTGGCGGTCGGGTCGTAGGAAATGGTGTCGACGATCTTGAACGGCAGGTGGTTCTGGCGCGGGAAGAGGGCGCCGATGCCCTTCGCCATGGCCTGGCCGAACGTGTCGTTGACGTGCATGAACACGGCGGTGCGGGGCACGGTGTTGGTGGCCTGGAAGAGATCGCCCATCAGCACCAGCCCGTTGCGCACGATGTCGATCGCGGTCTGGAAGTTGCGGAAGACGTACTTGTAGCCCTGTTCGGTGATCTGCGGGGCGGCGGCGATGTTGATCATGAACGGCACGCCGCGCTGCTCGGCGACCTGCGCGATCGCCGCGGCGGCGCCGGACTCGAACGGGCCGACCAGGACGTGGGCGCCTTCCTGGATGAGGCGCTCGGCGCGCGTGCGCGCCGTGTCGACGTTGGACTCGAAGTCGGCGTTCATCAGCTCGATGTCGACGCCCAGCATGTCCTTGATCACGCCGGGCGCGAGGTCGGCGCCCTTCTGGCAGGACTGGCCGATGAAGCTCAGGTGGCCCGAGCGCGGCAGCAGCACGCCGACCTTCAGCTTCTGCGACTGGGCGCGGACGATTCCGGGGAAGCCGAGCGGTGCGAGCGCGAGGCCGGCGGCGAGCGCCTGGTTGAATTGCCTTCTCTTCATGGGGTCTCCTCCTCGGGTGACGGAGATTGTTATAGACGATTACAATTTTCGGGTCAATGCGTAAAGCGCCCGCGCCGTACCGCCCACGCGTCCTGACGCCGATCGCGCGCGTCCCGGGGCTGGATTATGGCGTACTCGACGAGCTCCTCGGCTACTCGCTGCGCCGGGCGCAGGTCGCCATGTTCGCGGCGTTTCACGAGGCGACCCGGGGCGTGGACATCACGCCGCCCCGCTTTACGGCGCTGGTGGTGATCGGCTCCAATCCGGGGATGAGCCAGTCCGCGCTCGGCAACGTCCTCGGCATCGCCCGCTCCGGCGCGATGCTGCTCACCGACTGGTTCGAGGCGCAGGGCCTGGTCGAGCGCCGCCGCCGGCCCAACGACGGCCGCGCATGGGGCCTGCACCTCACCCCCAAGGGCGAGCGGCTCGCGGCGCAGCTTCGCAAGCGCGTCCTGCGGCTGGACCTGGAACGCACGCGGGCCCTCACGGCGGCGGAGCGGCGCGAGCTGCTGCGCCTGCTGGAGAAGCTCGCCGCATGAGCGCGCGCATCCGCCCGGTGCGGCTCGGCCGCGCCGATGTCGAAGTGCGAAACGGCTCTGGCGGCGTGCTTTACCTGCGCTCGCCGCACGAGCTCGGCCCTTACCCGCGCAAGCTCACCGAGCGCCTGGACTACTGGGCGGGCGAGACGCCCGACGCCCTGTTCCTCGCCCAGCGCGCGAAAGGGGAAATGCGCGGCGGCGCCTGGGAGAAGCTCACCTACGCGGAAGTGCGCGCGGGCGCGCGCCGCGTCGCGCAGGCGCTGCTGCAGAGGAAGCTCTCGGCGGAACGGCCGGTCGCCGTCCTGTCCGGCAACGACATCGAGCACGCGCTGATCGAGCTCGGCTGCCTCTACGCCGGCATACCTTATGCGCCGGTGTCGCCGGCGTACTCTCTGCTCTCCACGGACTTTTCGAAACTGAAGTCGGTGATGGCGCTCCTCACGCCGGGACTGGTATACGCATCGATGGAAGGCGCCTACGGCAAGGCGATCGAGGCCGCGGTGCCGGCCGGGACGGAAGTCGTGTTCAAGGAGAGCTTCTTCCTCCTGGAGAAGTCGGCGGCGGGCGAGCAGGTCGACGAAGCCTCAGGCAAGGTCGGCCCGGACACCATCGCCAAGTTCCTCTTCACCTCCGGCTCGACCGGCTCGCCGAAGGCGGTGATCAACACGCAGCGCATGTGGTGCGCGAACCAGGTGATGGCGCGAAGCGAGCTCGCGTTCCTGCAGGACGAGCCGCCGGTGATGGTGGAGTGGGCGCCCTGGCACCATACCGCGGGCGGCAACAAGGACTTCGGCGTCACGCTCTTCAACGGCGGCGCGCTCTACATCGACGAAGGCAAGCCGATGCCGGGGGCGATCGAGGCCACGGTGCGCAACCTGCGCGAAGTCGCGCCGACCTTCTACTTCAACGTGCCCAAGGGGTACGAGGCGCTGCTGCCCTACCTGCGCAAGGACAAGGCGCTGCGCCGGACCTTCTTCAGCCGCGTCAAGGTTCTGTGGTTCGCCGGCGCCGGCGTCTCGCAGGCGGTTTTCGACGAGTACAAGCGCCTGTCCGTGGAAACCTGCGGCGAGGAAGTGCCGTTCCTCACCGGCTATGGCGCGACGGAGACGGGGCCGTTCACGCTGGGGCGCACCTGGGTGACGGACGACGCGTCCAACCTCGGCCTGCCGCCGCCGGGGGCCGAGATCAAGCTGGTGCCGATTCCGGGACAGGGGAAGTACGAGGCGCGCGTCAAGGGCCCGCACATCACGCCCGGCTACTGGCGCCAGCCGGAGCTGACGCGCGCGGCGTTCGACGAGGAAGGCTACTACCGGCTCGGGGACGCCTTCGTCCTCGCCGACGCCGCGAAACCTTCGAAGGGGCTGCTGTACCGGGGCCGCACGTCG
>DASPMF010000177.1:0-19550 GCA_035627155.1 Burkholderiales bacterium
CCGGCGGCGCAGCAGGTTCTCCGCGAAGTTCAGCGTCGCCTCGGGAAAGAACCGGGCGCCCGGCATCCTCGTGCCGTCAACGAGATCGGGTCCCTTGCGCGTGCCCCGGACCTCGCAGAAGTCCCAGACGAGCTTCCAGAACGCTTCCTTCTCGGCAAGCGACCAGGCGTGCAGTTCAGCGAACGAGCGCTTGCCGGCGCGCTGCATGAACTTCGCCAGCAGCGTGTCCGCCGCGCGTTGCGGCGATGGCGTCCAGAGGGGGGTCACTGCAGGCGGCTCCGGATGTCCTCCGGAATGCGCACGGCCTTCTGCTTCGCCATGTCGATGAACACGACGGTCGCGGCGCCGTCGGCGTAGAGCACTTCGTCGACGAGCAGGTCGTAGTACGTCGGCACGCTCGAGCCGCCGGGCGCGCCTACGTAGAGCCGCACCTCGACCGTGCCGGGATAGGTGATCGCCTTCCTGAAATTGCACGATGCGTTCGCGATCACGATGCCGGTGCTCTTCCACGCCTCTTCTGCCGGCGCCAGCGCGTCGAACCAGCCGATGCGCGCCTGCTCCATGTAGCGGAAGTACACCGTGTTGTTCACGTGGCCCATCGCATCCATGTCGCCCCAGCGGATCGGAATGCGCTCGACGTGGACGAGCCTTTTTTCTTGTTTCTCTTCGCTCATGGGCGGCTGATTATAATTCCGCGCATGTCCCGGGAATCGATGGAGTACGACGTCGTCGTCGTCGGAGGCGGCCCCGCGGGCCTCGCTGCGGCCATCCGCATCAAGCAGCTTTCCGCGGACACCTCGGTCTGCGTGCTCGAGAAGGGCTCCGAAATCGGCGCGCACATCCTCTCCGGCGCGGTGATGGACCCGCGCGCGATTTCCGAGCTGGTTCCGGACTGGAAGGAGAAAGGCGCGCCGCTCAACACGCCGGTCACCGAGGACCGCTTCCTCTTCCTCACGGAGAGATCCCATTTCCAGACGCCGGGCTTCCTGCTTCCGGGCTGCTTCCGCAACCATGGCAACTACGTGATCAGCCTCGCGAGCTTCACGCGCTGGCTCGGCCAGCAGGCGGAAGCGGCGGGGGTGGAGATCTTCCCCGGATTTGCCGCCTCCGAGATCCTGTACGACGGCGACAAGGTACTCGGCGTCGCGACCGGCGACATGGGGATCGGCCGTAACGGGGAGAAGACCGATGCCTACCAGCCGGGCGTTGAATTGCGCGGCAAGTACACCCTGTTCGCCGAAGGGTGCCGCGGGCAGCTCGGCCGCCAGCTCGAGGCGCGCTTCCGGCTGCGCGACGGCAAGGATCCCCAGGTTTATGGCATCGGCCTGAAGGAGCTCTGGGACGTGAAGCCGGAAAAGCACAAGGCCGGCCTCGTCGTCCATACCGCCGGCTGGCCGCTCGATGCCGGCACCTACGGCGGCTCGTTCCTCTACCACCAGGAGAACAGCCAGGTCGCCGTCGGCTTCGTGGTCGGCCTCGGGTACGCGGACCCGTACCTCTCGCCGTTCGAGGAATTCCAGCGCTTCAAGACGCACCCGGCGATCCGCACCTTCCTGGAAGGCGGAAAGCGGGTGGCCTATGGCGCCCGCGCGATCACGGCGGGAGGCCTGCAGTCCCTGCCGAAGCTCGTGTTCCCCGGAGGCGCGCTCATCGGCGACGACGCGGGCTTCCTGAACGCCTCGCGCATCAAGGGCAGCCACGCCGCCATCAAGTCCGGCATGCTGGCCGCAGAAGCGGCGGTCGACGCGCTGCAGGCGTCCCGCTCGCATGACGAGCTCACGGCGTATCCGGCGGCATTCGAGGGCAGCTGGCTGCGCGAGGAGCTGCACCGCGGCCGCAACTTCAAACCCTTCATGTCCAAGGGGCTCTACACCGGCACGCTGCTCGTCGGCATCGACCAGGTGCTCTTCCGCGGCAAGGCGCCCTGGACGCTGCGCCACAAGGGCGCCGACCACGAGCAGATCCGGCCGGCGAGCGAGTTCGCGCCCAGGGCCTACCCCAAGCCGGACGGCGTGCTCACCTTCGACCGGCTGACGGACCTCTCCTTCTCGAACACGAACCACAGCGAGGACCAGCCGCCGCACCTCACGCTGAAGGACCCGATGGTCCCGGTGCAGGTGAACCTGGAGAAGTACGCGGGCCCGGAGCAGCGCTATTGCCCGGCGGGCGTCTACGAATTCGTGGAAGGCGACTCCGGCCCGCGGCTGCAGATCAACGCGCAGAACTGCGTGCACTGCAAGACCTGCGACATCAAGGATCCGCTGCAGAACATCGTCTGGGTCGCGCCCGAGGGCGGCGGCGGCCCGAACTACCCCAATATGTAGCCCTCGAGCAGCGGCTCGATCTTGTCCGCCGTCATGGGACGGCCGGTGAGGAAGCCCTGGATCTGGTCGCAGCCCAGCTCGCGCAGCAGCTCCCGCTGCCCGTCCTCCTCGACGCCTTCGGCGATCACCTTGAGGCCCAGCGTGTGGGCGAGCGACACGATCATCGCCACGATGTTGCGCGGATAGCCGGTATCGCGCAGGCTGATGACGAAGCTGCGGTCGATCTTCAGGGTGTCCACCGGCAGCCGGGCGAGATAGTTCAGCGACGAGTAGCCGGTCCCGAAGTCGTCCACCGAGACCTGCACGCCCGCCCCGCGCAGGATCTGGAGCTTGCGCGTGCACTCCTCGATGTCCTCGACGAGCACGCTCTCGGTGATCTCGAGGTCGAGCAGCGGCGAGCCGCCGTAGGCGCGCATCGCGTCCAGCACCGAGTCCACGAAATCCGTCTGCTTGAGCTGCAGCGCCGACACGTTCACGGACGTGCGCGGCACCGAGAGCCCGCGCGAGCGCCAGTGGCGCATGTCCTCGAGCGCCTTCTCTAGCGCCCAGCGGCCGGCGGCGAGGATCATGCCGGTCTCCTCCATGAGCGCCACGAAGCGCGACGGCGGCACCTGCCCGAGCTCCTTGTCGTTCCAGCGGATGAGCGCCTCCAGCCCAGCCACCTTGCTGGTGCGCATGTCGAACTTGGGCTGGTAGTGCAGCGAAAGCTCGCCGAACTCGATCGCGTGGCGCAGGCGGTTCTCCAGGGCCAGCGACTCGGCGACCCGCTCGTTCATGTGCGGCGCGTAGAAGAGCGTGCCCTGCCCCGTGTCGCGGGCGCGGTTCATCGCCGCCTCGGCGTTGCCGTTCAGCGTCTCCGCGCTCTCCCCGTCGGCCGGGAACACTGCCACGCCCGCGCGCAGCGAGATCCGGAGCTCCGCCCCTTCCACGGTGATCGGGCTCGCCGCGGCGTCCATCGCCTGCCCGAGGAGCCCGGTGAGCTCCTCGATCCGGTCGAAGCCGGCAATCGCGATCGCAAAGTGGTCCGCGCTCATGCGCCCGACCGTGTCCTGGTCGCGCACCGCCCGGCGCAGCCGCGTGCCGACCTGGCGCAGCAGGTCGTCGCCGGCCTTGCGCCCGAAGGTCTCGTTCACGAGGCGGAAGCGCTGCAGGTCGACGTAGATGACCGCGGCGAGCCGCTTCTCGCGGCGGGCGGCGCTCAGCGCCTGCGTGAGACGGTCGCCGAACAGCGCCCGGTTCGGCAGGCCGGTCAGCGGGTCGTGGTACGCGAGGTAGTCCATCCTCGCCTTCTGCGCGAGGTGATTGAGGGCGAACGAGATGTCGCCGGCAAGCTCGTTCAGGAGCTTCATCTCGTCGTCGTCGAAGAAACCCGCCGTGCGGGCGTAGAGCAGGAGCGCGCCGGCGGGCGTCCCGCCCACGACGAGGGGCAGCACCACGCACGAGCGCAGCCCACGCTTCAGCGCGGAGTCGCGGCCGGGCACGTCCTTCACCGCGTCCAGGTCGTTGACCAGGGCGAATCTCGGCTCGACCGGAAAGCGCGGCACCTCGGGGTCGTCGCTGCCTTCCCCGGCCGCCGCCACCGGATGCACCTGGCCCGACGCACGGTCGAAGAGCGCGATCGCCGCGTAGCCGAAGCCGCCCGTATCGACGGCGATGCGGCAGGCGTCTTCGAGCAGCGCCTGGCGGTCCTGCGCCCGCACGATCAGCGCGTTCACCGCGCTCAACGTGGAGAGCGTCCGGTTGAGCCGCTCGATGCGCCGCTGCTGCGCCTCGAGCGCGCCCGTCTTCTGGAGGAGCTGGTCGACCATGACGCGCAGGTGGTCCTGGTCGAGGTCCTGTCCCGGCTCAGTGCCCGCACGGCTGTCGTCCGGACGGGACGCCAGCGCCTCGCGCACCGCATCGAGGATCACGTCGTTGTCGGACGGCTTGACCAGCACCTTGGCAACGCCGTGGGCGCGGGCAAGCTCCTGGGCACTGCGCTCGGAGAAATAGGCCGTGTAGAAAAGGAGCGCGGTGCCGCGCGTCGACGCGTCTTCGCGCAGCCGTCGCGCCAGCTCGTAGCCGTCCATGAGCGGCATCAGCACGTCGGAGATGATGAGCCGGGGGCGCTGCTCGCGCGCCCGCTCGAGCGCTTCGGCGCCGTTGGCCGCCTTGATCACGTCGTAGCCCACCGCCTCGAGCAGCGAAGCGAGCGCTTCGCGGTTGGCGCGGTTGTCGTCGGCGACGAGGATGGTGGTCTTGGGGTCGAACATCGGGAAGCGGTGTTGCGAGCCGCGGGGCTAGGGTACGACCCGGCTTGTGAAGCCATTGTTCCCGCGGCACCCGCCGAACAGCCGGGACGTGGCGGATTGCACGGCGCGTTTGCGTCATAATCGCGGCCGTGGCGAGACCGATCTCAACCGAAGCGGGCGCATTCCTCCGGTTCTGCGACTTCTACCCGTTCTACCTGTCGCAGCATTCGGACAGGACCTGCCGCCGGCTGCATTTCGCCGGCACGTCGCTCGGGTTGCTCGCGGTGCTGCACGCATTCGCGACTCTGAACTTCTGGTGGCTCCTGGCCGGCCTGGTCGCCGGCTACGCCTTCGCCTGGGTCGGCCACTTCTTCTTCGAGAAGAACCGCCCCGCCACCTTCACGCACCCGGTCTACAGCTTCATGGGCGACTGGGTGATGTGGAAGGACATGCTGACCGGCAAGATCCGCTTCTAGCATGACCCCGCACTTCTGGGACTCCGAAGTCCCGTACCTGACGGTCCTCGCGCTCGCCATCACGGCGACCCTGCTCCACGTGCGGCGCTCCGAGCGCACCACTTACCTGAACACCCTGTGGCTGTTCATGCTCGGCGCCGCGGGACAGCTCCTCGCGATGCTGCTCCACGCGCTCGACATGGACAAGGGCGGGGCCGTCACCCATACGGTGTTCCGCATCGTCACCGCGATTGCCCTCATCCGCCTGTGCGGCTTCGCCGCCTTCCGCCTGCTCCTGCCCTTCGTCGGCAGGAACCCGCCGCGGATCGCGGAGGACCTGGTCATCCTCGTGGCCTACGTGGCGTACGGCTTCGTCCAGCTGCGCGGCGCCGGCGTGGACCTTTCCAGCATCGTCACCACTTCGGCGATCCTGACGGCGGTGGTCGCCTTCGCGATGCAGGACACGCTCGGCAACGTGCTCGCCGGCATCGCCATCCAGCTCGACCATTCCGTGCAGGTCGGCGACTGGGTGAAAGTCGGCGCCCTGGAAGGCCGGGTGCGCGACATCCGCTGGCGCTCGGCGCTCATCGAGACGCGCGACTGGGAAACGCTCGTCGTGCCCAACAGCCAGCTCATGAAGTCGAGCGTCGCCATCCTGGGCCGGCGCGAGGCCGCGCCGCTGCAGCTGCGGCGGCGGCTCAACTTCATGGTGGATCCTGGCGTGCCGCCGGCGCGCGTGATCGCCACCATCGAGGACGAGATGCGCGAGGTCGGCATCCCGAACGTCGCCCGCCTCCCCGGGCCGAGCTGCGTGCTGCACGGGTTCCAGGACGGCAACCTGCTCTATCAGCTGCGCTACTTCCTCACCGACCTGCTGGAGGACGAGTTCACCGATTCGATGGTGCGCGTGCACCTCTTCGCCTCGCTGCAGCGGGCCGGCATCCGCATCGCCGAGCCGCAGCGCACCGTGCACGGCGTGCAGCGCGACGAGGCGCACCTCGCCTCCGTCCGACGCCGCGAGCTCGGCCGGCGCATGGAGCTCCTGCGCGGCGTGGACATCTTCGCCAACCTGAAGGAGGAGGAGCTCGAGGAGATCGCCGACCGGCTGCAGTACGCGCCGTTCGCGCGCGGCGACGTCATCACCAAGCAGGGCGACAGCTCGCACTGGCTGTACATCGTGGCCTTCGGCGAGGCGGAGGCGCGCTACGAATCCCCCGGTGGAGAGACGAAGAGCGTCGGCACGATCTACCCGGGCCAGTTCTTCGGCGAGATGGGCCTTTTCGCCGGGGAGCAGCGCCAGGCCACCGTGCTGGCCAAGACCGACGTCGAGTGCTATCGCCTCGACCGCGCTTCGGTGCAGGGACTGCTGCTCTCCCGGCCGCACATCGCCGAGCAAGTCAGCAAGGTGGCGGGCAGCCGCAAGACCACGCTGGTGCAGATGCGCGAGGAAATGGCCGAGGCGGAGCGCACGGCCGACGCGGTCGTCAGCGTCGACCTCCTCTCGAGGATCCGTCGCTTCTTCGGCCTGCGGGCCTAGGCCGCGAGGAACTGCTCGTCGCTGAGCGCCATGACGGCGCCGGCGCCACTGACCACGGTGCTCCTCAGCGCCGGCGCCTGCACCAGCACGTGGTCGGCATAGAAGCGCGCCGTCGCGAGCTTCGCTTCCAGGAACGGCCGGTCCGCGTCCTTCTCCTGGAGTTCCCTTTCCGCCACCAGCGCCGCGCGCGCCATCTGCCAACCGCCGGCCACGATTCCCATCAGCTTGAGGAAGGGCACGGCGCCGGCGAAGATGCCGCGCGCGTCGCGCCCCGCGTTCGCGACGATGAAGTCCACGCATTCCGCAAGGGCAGCGACCCCCGCGCCGAAGGCCGCGCGCATCGCCTGCACGTCAGGATGCTTCGAGCTCGCGAGCTCGCCCTCGAACTTCCGCAGCCCGGCGAGCAGGCCTTTCGCCGTCGCGCCGCCTTCCCGCGCGATCTTGCGGCCGACGAGGTCGCTCGCCTGGATGCCCGTGGTGCCCTCGTAGATCGTCGTGATGCGCGCGTCGCGAAGATGCTGCGCCGCCCCCGTCTCCTCGATGAAGCCCATGCCGCCGTGCACCTGAACGCCGAGCGACGCGACGTCGATACCCGTCTCGGTGCTCCAGCCCTTCACCACCGGGATCATCAGGTCGACGAAGGCCTGGTGGCGCTTGCGCGTTTCGACGTCCTTTTCCTTTTGTGCAAAGTCCATCGCCGCCGCGACCACATACGCGAGTGCGCGCATCGCCTCGGTCTGCGACTTCATCAGCATCAGCATGCGCCGCACGTCGGGGTGGCGGATGATCGGCACGGTGCCGCCGCCCTCGACGAGGTCGCGGCCCTGGAGGCGCTCGCGTGCATACGCGAGCGCGCGCTGGAAGGCGCGCTCGGCGATGGATACCCCTTCCAGGCCGACGCTGAAGCGCGCCGCGTTCATCATGATGAACATGTAGGCGAGGCCCTTGTTCTCCTCCCCGACCAGGTAGCCCACGGCATCTTCGTAGACCATCACAGCGGTCGGGCTGGCGTGGATGCCGAGCTTGTGCTCGATCGACGCGCAGCGGGCCGCGTTGCGCCTGCCCAGCGTGCCGTCCTTGTTCACGAGGTACTTCGGCACGATGAAGAGCGAGATGCCCTTCACGCCTTCCGGCGCATCCGGCGTGCGCGCCAGGACAAGGTGCACGATGTTCTCGGCGAGGTCGTGCTCGCCGTAGGTGATGAAGATCTTCTGGCCGGAGATGAGGTAATGGTCGCCGTTGCGCTTGGCCCGCGTCTTGACGAGCGCGAGGTCCGACCCGGCCTGCGGCTCGGTCAGGTTCATCGTCCCGGTCCAGGTGCCCTGCACCATCTTGGCGAGGTAGACCTGCTTGAGCGCCTCGGTGCCGCAGAGCTCGAGCGCATGGATCGCGCCCTGGGTCAGCAGCGGGCAAAGCGAGAAGGACATGTTCGCGGAGGTCAGCATTTCCTCCACCGCGGTGGCCACCAGCTTGGGCAGCCCCTGCCCGCCCCAGTGGGCGTCGAACGGCAGCGCATTCCAGCCGCCCTCGACGTACCGCCTGTACGCCTCCTTGAAGCCCTTGGGCGTCGTCACCGCGCCGTCCTTCCAGCGCGAACCCTCCTCGTCGCCCGGCTTGTTCAGCGGGTCGAGCACCTCGGCGGCGAATTTCCCGGCTTCCTCGAGGATAGCGTCCACCGTATCCGGCGTCGCTTCCTCGTATCCGGGCAGCTTCGCGACCTCGTCCAGGCCCGCCAGCGCCTTCAGAACGAACTTCATGTCCTTCAGGGGGGCCTGGTATGCGCTCATGGCGTAAGCCTCATTTCTTCAATTCATCGACGAGTTGCGGGACCACCTGGAAGAGGTCGCCGACGATCCCGTAGTCGGCGACCTGGAAGATCGGCGCCTCCTCGTCCTTGTTCACCGCGACGATGACCCGGCTGTCCTTCATGCCGGCAAGGTGCTGGATCGCCCCGGAGATGCCGACCGCCACATAGAGCTCGGGAGCAACGATCTTGCCGGTCTGCCCGACCTGCCAGTCGTTCGGCACGAAGCCCGCGTCCACCGCGGCGCGCGAGGCGCCCATGGCCGCCCCGAGGGCGTCGGCCAACGGCTCGAGCACCGTCTTGAAGTTCTCGCCGTTCGCCATGCCGCGGCCGCCCGAGACGATGATCTTGGCGGAGGTGAGCTCCGGCCGCTCGGACTTGGAGACTTCGCGGGAAACGAAGCTCGACAAGCCAGTGTCGGCCGGAGGCGTGACGGACTCGATGGAAGCCGAGCCGCCGGAAGCGGCCACGGCGTCGAACGCGGTGGTGCGCACCGTGATGACCTTGATCGCATCCTTCGACTTCACCGTGGCGAGCGCGTTGCCCGCGTAGATCGGCCGGACGAAGGTGTCCGGGCCTTCGACGCCGGAGATGTCCGAGATCTGCTGCACGTCGAGCAGCGCCGCGACGCGCGGCAGGATGTTCTTCCCGTTGGAGGTCGAGGGCGCGAGGATGTGGCTGTAGTTCTTGCCGATCGAGACCAGAAGGGAGGACACGTTCTCCGCCAGGAAATCCGCGAGGTGCGGCGCGTCGGCGTGCAGGACCTTCCTGACTCCGGGGACCTGCGTAGCGGCCTTGGCGGCTTCCGCGGCCGAATGACCGGCGACGAGGAGGTCGATCTCGCCGCCGATCTTCTGCGCGGCCGCGACGGCATTCAGGGTCGCCTTCTTCAGCGTCCGGTTGTCGTGCTCGGCGAGGACGAGGAGGGCCATCAGATCACCTTCGCTTCGTCGCGCAGCTTGGCGACGAGCGCCTTGGCGTCCGCGACCTTCACGCCGGCCTTGCGCTTCGAGGGCTCCACGACCTTGAGCGTCTGCAGGCGCGGCGCGACCTCCACGCCCAGCGCTTCGGGCTTCAGGACCTCGAGGGTCTTCTTCTTGGCCTTCATGATGTTGGGCAGCGTCACGTAGCGCGGCTCGTTCAGCCGCAGGTCGGTGGTCACCACGGCGGGCAGCTTGATCGCGATGGTCTCCAGGCCCCCGTCGACCTCCCGGGTGACCTCGGCTTTCTCGCCGGCGATCTTCAGCTTCGAGGCAAAAGTGGCCTGCGGCCAGCCCAGGAGCGCGGCGAGCATCTGGCCGGTCTGATTGGAGTCGTCGTCGATGGCCTGCTTGCCGAGGATGACCAGCCCCGGGTTCTCCTTCTGCACGACGGCCTTGAGGAGCTTCGAGACCGCCAGCGGCTGCAGCTCCTCCGTGCTCTCGACGAGGATCGCCCGGTCCGCGCCGATGGCGAGCGCCGTGCGCAGCGTTTCCTGGCAGGGCTGCGGTCCGCACGAGACGACCACGACCTCCGTTGCGCCGCCCGCTTCCTTCAGGCGGACGGCCTCCTCGACCGCGATCTCGTCGAAGGGATTCATGGACATCTTGACGTTCGCAGTCTCGACGCCGGAGCCGTCGGGCTTGACGCGCACCTTGACGTTGAAATCGATCACGCGCTTGATGCTGACCAGGACTTTCATCGGGGGGAAGGCCTTTGAATGGACGCGGGATTATAGTGCGCGAGGCGCGAAACAGCGTGTTTGAAACGTGATCCTGCCCCCAGGTGGCGGGCGCATAATCCGGCATCCGAAGGAGCCAAACCCGATGAGCGACCTGTCGCAGATCCAGATCGAATCCATGCGCAGCCGCGTCTCCCGCGAAGAATGGGACACGCGCGTGAACCTGGCGGCGTTCTACCGCCTGGTGCACCACTTCCAGATGGACGACCTCGTCTACAACCACGTCTCGGCGCGCGTGCCCGGGGAGGAAGGCCACTTCCTCATCAACGCCTACGGCATGACCTACGACGAGATCACCGCGTCGAGCCTGGTGAAGATCGACTTCGACGGCAACGTGGTCCAGGACTCCGGCACCGGCTACGGGGTCAACCACGCGGGCTTCGTGATCCACAGCGCCGTGCACCGCGGCCGCCCCGATGTCGCCTGCGTCGCCCACACGCATAGCCCCGCCGGCATGGCGGTCTCGGCGATGGAATGCGGCCTGCTGCCCCTCACGCAGAACGCGATGTTCTTTTCCGGCATCGGCTACCACGGCTACGAAGGGCCGGCGGTGGACCTCGACGAGCAGAAGCGCCTCGTCGCCGACCTCGCCCAGCACGACGCGATGATCCTGCGCAACCACGGCCTGCTCGCGGTGGGCCGGACCGTTCCGGAATGCTTCATCACGCTTTACTGGCTCGAGCGGGCGTGCCAGGCCCAGGTCCTGGCCCTGGGCTCCGGAGAAAAGCTCGTCAGGCCGGGCGCCGACGTGGTCAAGACCACGAACGACCGCTACAAGCCGGGCCAGCGCCGCAAGATCGGCGAGCTCGAGTGGGCGGGCCTCCTGAGACTGATGGAGCGCCGGTACCCCGGCTTCCGGGATTGAAGCTCCTGGAAGGGAAGGCCGTCCTCGTCACGGGCGCGGGCGGCGGGATCGGGCGCGACTTTGCCCTTGCAATGGCGGCGGCGGGCGCCTCCGTTGTCGTAAACGACGTCGGCGCCTCGGTCCACGGCGAGGGCCAGGACGCCGGGCCGGCGCAGAAGGTGGTCGACGAGATCCGCAAGGGGGGCGGCAAGGCCGTCGCGAACACGGACAGCGTCGCCGACTGGGCGGCCGCGCAGCGCATCGTCGAGTGCTGCCTCGACAGCTTCAAGCGCATCGACGGGGTCGTGAACAACGCGGGCATCCTGCGCGACCGGATGTTCTTCAACATGTCCATCGACGAATGGCGCGCGGTCATCGACGTGCACCTGAACGGGTCCTTCTACGTCGCGCGCGCCGCCGCGCCGCATTTCAGGAACCAGCAGTCGGGCGCGTACGTCCACATGACCTCGACCTCCGGCCTGATCGGCAACCTCGGGCAGGCCAACTACTCGGCCGCGAAGCTCGGCATCGCCGCGCTTTCCAAGTCGATCGCGCTCGACATGGCGCGCTACAACGTCCGCTCCAACTGCATTGCCCCCTTCGCCTGGAGCCGCATGATCGGCGCGATTCCCGCCGAAACCCCGGACCAGCAGGCGCGCGTCGGCAAGCTGAAGGCCATGGAGTCAGCCAGGATCGCGCCCCTCGCCGTCTTCCTGCTCTCAGACGCGTCGTCGGACGTGAGCGGGCAGATCTTCTCTGTCCGGGCGAACGAGATCTTCGTCATGTCGCAGAGCCGTCCCGTGCGTTCGGTGCACCGCGGCGAGGGCTGGACGCCCGATACGGTCGCCTCGCACGCCATCCCGGCCCTGCGGGCAGCGTTCCACCCGCTGGATCGCACGCAGGACGTCTTTACGTGGGACCCGCTTTGAAAACGGTGCTGCTCACCGATCCGATCGCCTCCGAGGGGGAACGACTCCTGTCGGAAACGCTGAAGGTCGTGCAGGCGCCGGACAGCACCCCGGATACGATCCGTCGCCTGGCGAAGGACGCCGACGGCGTCATCATCCGCAGCAAGCTGCCGGACGACATCTTCGAGGTGGCGCCGCGCCTCAAGGCCGTGTGCGTGCATGGCACCGGAACCGACCTGATTCCGCTGGCCTCCGCCACCGCGCGCGGCGTGCTGGTCGCCAACGTGCCGGGCGCCAACGCGCAGACCGTGGCGGAGTACTGCGTGCTCGCGATGCTCATGCTGGCGCGCAACATCATGAACATCACCTCGGCGCTGCGTACGAAGCCGTGGGACGAAGCGCGACGGCTGGGCAGCGTCGCCCAGGAGCTGGACGGCGCGACGGTGGGCGTCGTCGGCGTCGGCGAGATCGGCCGCCGCGTGGCGAAGATCTGCCGCGACGGCTTCAGCATGCGGGTGCTGGGCAACCAGCGCCGCATCGACCGCCTGCCGGCCGGCGTGGAAGGCGTCGCGCTCGAGAAGCTGCTGGGCGAAAGCGACTACGTGATCGTCACCTGCCCGCTGACGCCCGAGACGCGCCACCTCGTCAACGCGCGCACGCTCGGATTGATGAAGAAAAGCGCCTGGATCGTGAACGTCGGCCGCGGCGCGGTGATCGACGAGAAGGCATTGGTCGATGCCCTGAAGAAGCGCCAGATCGCGGGCGCGATGCTCGACGTGTACGAGCATTACCGCCTCTCGCCCGACCACGAGCTCCTGAAGCTCGACAACGTAATCCTTACGCCGCACCTTGCCGGCAACACCGTCGCGGCCCGCGGGCGGGCAAGCATCGCCGCCGCAGGCGAGATGCTGCGCATGCTCGCCGGCGAACGTCCGCTCAACCTGGTGAATCCGGACGCCTGGGAGGCCGCGTGCGCCAGGGCGTGACCGGCCTGAAACCCGACAGCGCCATCCCGGACAACCGCGGGGCCAATCTTTTCGCCGCCGATCCGCGCTTCGCGCCGTACCTCGGGCTCTACCTGCCCGAGGATTTGCATCGCCACCTCCTGCCCCATCTCGACCGGCTCGGAAGGATGGCCGGCGGAGACCTGGATACCCTTGCCGCAACGGCGGACCGGAACCCGCCGCAGCTGCACCACCGCACCCGCGGCGGCGCGGACCGGCAGTGGATCGAGAAGCATCCGGCGTACGAGGCGCTCGAGCGGGTCGCCTTCTCGGACTACGGGCTCGCCGCCATGTCGCACCGGGGCGGCGTGCTCGGCTGGCCCCAGGCCCTGCCGCCGGCGGCCAAGTACGCCCTGACCTATCTCTACGTGCAGGCCGAGTTCGGGGTGTGCTGCCCGCTGTCGATGACCGACGCGCTCGCCCGGACGCTTTCGAAGTTCGGCGATCCGTCCCTCGTCGCGCGCTACCTGCCCGGCCTCACCTCGCAGGACATGGACGCGCTGACGCAGGGCGCGATGTTCATGACCGAGCAAGGCGCCGGGTCCGACGTCGGCGCCACGGCGACGCGCGCGGCGAAGGAAGGCGATGCCTGGCGGCTCTACGGCGACAAGTGGTTCTGCTCGAACGCGGACGCAGGCGTGGCGCTCGTCCTCGCGCGCCCGGACGGCGCCCCGGCCGGGACGAAGGGCCTTTCGCTCTTCCTGCTTCCCCGCCAGCTCGAGGATGGTACGCCGAACAGCTACCGCATCGTCCGGCTGAAGGAGAAGCTCGGCACCCGCGGCATGGCGAGCGGCGAGATCCGCCTCGAGGGCGCGCTCGCCTACCTCGTCGGCGATCCGGGGCGCGGCTTCGTGCAGATGGCGGACATGATCAACCTGTCGCGCCTCTCGAATGGCATGCGCGCGGCCGGGCTCATGCGCCGGGCGCTCACCGAGGCGCTTTTTGTCGCGCGCAACCGCATCGCGTTCGGCCGCCGTCTTATCGAGATGCCGCTCATGCGCCGGCAGCTCCTGAAGATGATGGTCGTCACCGAGGCGGCCCGCTCGGTCCTCTTCTTTACCAGCCGGCAGCTCCAGGATGCCGACGCGGGCGACGAGGCCGCCCGGCGCCGGGTACGGATCCTGACGCCGCTCCTCAAGTTCCGCGCGTGCCGCGACGCGCGCCGCGTTACCGGCGACGCGATGGAGGTCCGCGGCGGGTGCGGCTACATCGAGGAATGGTCCGATGCGCGCCTGCTCCGCGATGCGCACCTCGGCTCGATCTGGGAAGGCAGCTCGAACATCGTCGCCCTTGACGTCCTGCGCGCCATCAACCGCGAGCAGTCGCTGGATGCTTTGGCGTTCGACGAGCCGGCCTTCCGGAAGGCATCCGCGTTTGCGAGGCAAGCCGACGAGCCGCATGCCCGCCAGGCCGCCTCCGCCCTCTACTACGCGTGCGCGGCCGCGATCCTGCGCGACGAAGCGGCCCGGCTCGGCGATCGCCGCCGCGCGCTCATGGCCGACCTGCTCGTCGAGCACAAGCTCGCGGCGCGCGACCCCTTTTCCCCCACGCAGTTTCCCCACGAAGAAGCCCTCCTCTCAGAAGAGAAAATCGACCCATGAGAAAGCTCCTTGCAACGCTTCTGCTCGCCCTCCCATTCGCCGCTCCTGCGCAGCAGTACCCGAGCAAGCCGATCCGCTGGATCGTGCCGTACACCGCCGGCGGCATCACCGACACCGTGACGCGCGTGGTGACCCAGAAGATGGGCGCATCCCTCGGCCAGACCATCATCGTGGACAACAAGCCCGGCGCCAACAGCATCATCGGCTCGGACCTTGCGGCGAAGGCGGCGCCCGACGGCTACACGATGCTCACCGTCATCGCCGGCTATGCGGCGAACGTGACGCTCTACCAGGGCAAGCTCCCGTTCGACCCGAAGAAGGACCTCGTGCCGGTCTCGCTGGCCGGCATCGCGCCGCTCATCCTCACCATCAACAACAATTTCCCGGCGAAGGACGTCAAGGAGCTGATCGCGTACGCGAAGGCGAATCCCGGCAAGGTGAACTTCGGCTCCTCGGGCATCGGCGCCGCGGCGCATCTCACCACCGAGCTCCTCAAGCAGACCGCCGGCATCGACATGGTCCACGTGCCCTTCAAGGGCACGGCGCCGGCGCTCGCCGCGCTCATGTCCGGCGACATCCAGATCCTGGTCGACGTGCCCAGCACGCTCATGCCCCACGTGCGCGGCGGGAAGATCAAGGCGCTCGCGATGTTCTCCAAGGATCGCATCCAGGGCGCACCGGAAGTCCCGACGGTGGCGCAGGCCGGCGGCCCCGCCCTCGAGGCGTCGACATGGGTGTTGTTCATGGCGCCCGGCGGCACGCCGAAGGCGATCGTCGAGCGCATGGCTGCCGAGACGCAGAAGGCGATCAACGAGTCCGACATCAAGGAGCGCTTCAACCAGATCGGCATCGTCCCGGTCGGCAACACGTCCCCGGAAGCGCAGAAGTTCCTGGACGAGGAAGTCGCCAAGTGGGCGGCCGTGATCACCAAGGCCGGCGTCAAGACCGAGCAGTGATCCGCTCCGACATCGCCTGGTCCACCGCGGACCGCATCGTCGTCCGCGGCAAGGACCTGCCCGGCGAGATCCTCGGGCACCTCAACCTCGGGGACATGGCGTTCCTCGAGCTCACGGGCCGCACGCCAGATGAAAAGGAGTCGACCCTTTTCAACGCCCTCGTCGTCACGCTCGTCGAGCACGGGATCACGCCGAGCGCCCTGGCGGCGCGCCTCACCTACCTCGGCGCGCCCGAGGCGATGCAGGCCGCGGTCGCCGCCGGCCTTTGCGGGCTGGGCAGCGTCTTCGTCGGCTCGACCGAAGGCGTCGCCAGGCTGCTTTCGGAATCGGTGAAGGCCGGAAAGGACGCGAGCGCCGTCCTCGCGGAGAACAAGCGGCTTCCCGGGCTCGGACATCCGCTGCACAAGGACGTCGACCCGCGGACCGTGCGCCTTTTCCAGATCGGGCGCGAAACCGGCTTCTACGGCAGGCATTGCGAGCTCATGGAGGCGATCGGGCGCGAGAAGAAGCTCGTGGTGAACGCGACCGGCGCGATCGGCGCCCTTGCCTGCGAGCTGGGTCTCGACTGGCGGGCGGTGCGGGGCCTGGGCGTCATGGCCCGTGCCGTCGGCCTCGTCGGCCACATCCTCGAGGAGTCGCGCCAGCCGATGGCCGCCGAGGTCTGGGAAAAAATCGAACACGAGGCTTCGGCCCACCTGAAGAAATGAACCTTTCCCGCAGCGACCACCCCGAGATCCGGGAAGCCGTCGGCAGCCTGTGCAAGCAATTCGACTCCGCATACTGGCAGCAGGTGGACGAGAAGCGCGCCTATCCGGAAGCCTTCGTCGACGCCCTGACCAAGGCGGGATGGATGTCCGCGCTGATTCCGGAGGCGTACGGCGGCTCCGGCCTCTCGCTCACCGAGGCCACGGTGATCATGGAGGAAGTGACGCGCTCGGGCGGCAACGCGGGCTGCTGCCACGGCCAGATGTACAACATGAACACGCTGCTGCGCAATGGCAGCGAGGCCCAGAAGAAGAAATACCTGCCGCGCATCGCTTCCGGCGAGCTCAGGCTGCAGGCCATGGGCGTCACCGAGCCGACCGCCGGCACCGACACGACGAAGATCAAGACCACCGCGGTGAAGAAAGGCGACCGCTACGTGGTGAACGGACAGAAGGTCTGGACCTCCCGCCTGCAGCACTCGGAGCTGATGATCCTGCTCGCGAGGACGACGCCGCTCGACCAGGTGGCGAAGAAGTCGGAAGGCCTCTCCACGTTCATCGTCGACACGAAGAGCAAGGGCCTCGAGATCCGGCCCATCCGCAACATGGTGAACCACGAGACCAACCAGGTCTTCATCGACAACCTGGAGATTCCAGCCGAGAACCTGATCGGCGAGGAAGGCAGGGGTTTCCGCTACATCCTCGACGGCCTCAACGCCGAACGCATCCTCATCGCCGCCGAATGCGTCGGGGACGGCTACTGGTTCGTGGAAAAGGCCACCACGTATGCGAAGGACCGCGTCGTGTTCGACCGGCCGATCGGCAAGAACCAGGGCATCCAGTTTCCCATCGCGGAGTCCTACATGGAGATCGAGGCCGCGAACCTGATGCGCTACAAGGCCGCCTCGCTCTACGACCAGAAGCAACCCTGCGGCGCCGAGGCGAACATGGCGAAGCACCTCGCGGCCAAGGCATCCTGGGAAGCGGGCAACGTCTGCCTGCAGACGCACGGCGGGTTCGGCTTCGCGGCCGAATATGACGTGGAGAGGAAGTTCAGGGAAACCCGGCTCTACCTCGTCGCGCCGATCTCCACCAACCTGATCCTCTCGTACCTCGCCGAGCACGTCCTCGGGCTGCCGCGCTCCTTCTAGCCCCGGGTGGATCCACGCCATCCGCACGCGGGCCGCGGGATCGGGCTGCTGCTGCTCGCAACGGCGACCTTCGCGTGCCTCGACGCGATGTCCAAGGTGCTGGTCGCGCATTACCCCGCGCCGGCCCTGGTGTGGCTGCGCTACCTCCTTCAAACGGTGGTCATGGCGGCGATCTTCCTGCCGCGCATGGGGACCCGCCTCGTGCGCACCAGCGCGCCGTGGGTCCAGGTCCTGCGCGGCGCCTTCCTCATCGGCGCCAGCGTCGTCTTCGTTCTTTCCCTGCGCCACATGCCGATCGCCGAGGCGGCGAGCATCGCGTTCCTGGCGCCGATCCTCGTCGCGCTGTTCGGTCCGCCCCTCCTCGGCGAGCGCGTGGGCGGCCGCGCCTGGTTCGCGCTCGCGGGCGGCTTCGCCGGCGTCCTCCTCATCATCCGCCCGGGCGGGGCGGGCTTCTCGCCCTACCACCTCCTGCCCTTCGGCTGCGCGTTCTGCTTCGCCGGCTACCAGCTCCTCACGCGCAAGCTCGCCGGCCGGGACGACCCGGTCACCACCCTGTTCTATCCGGGACTGATCGCCTGCTTCGCCGTGCCCGCGGCCTTTCCGACTGCCACGTTCATCCTGCCCGCCGGTTTCTTGCACGGCTCGATGCTCATCGCGATCGGCATCCTGGGCGCGGTCGGGCACTTCCTCCTCATCCGCGCGCACGACCACGCACCCGCGACGCTGCTCGCACCGTTCGGCTACGCCCAGCTCGTTTGGGTGACGCTGCTCGGATTCGCCGCCTTCGGCCATATCCCAGACGCGCTCGCGCTCGCCGGCATGGCGCTCGTCGCCGGCGCGGGCCTCGGCCTGGTCCTTGCCAACCACAAACGCGCCTGACTTAACATCCGAGCGATGAACCTCTCCGACTCGCGCTTCATCGTCCACCGCCCGATCAGCTGGAAGATCTTC
Organism: Burkholderiales bacterium; assembly: GCA_035627155.1. Lineage (GTDB taxonomy): Bacteria > Pseudomonadota > Gammaproteobacteria > Burkholderiales > SG8-39 > SCGC-AG-212-J23. The sequence goes on from DASPMF010000177.1 coordinate 18,191, forward strand.
GGCATCGCGGCGACGCTGCTCCTGATGATGATCTTCGTGACGCTCTTCTCGTCGCTCAGCCTGCGCCAGGTGGGCCGGCAGCTCGAGTTCCTGTCGAGCTTCTACATCACCCTCGACCAGGCGATGGGCGACGTGCGCACCTTCACGCTGCGCGAGCTGGTCTCCATCGAGCGCATCCTCGACAACCGGCCCGACCTGCGCTTCGGCGAGGCGCGCAAGATCGCAGCGATGGGGGTCGGCGACACCGCCGACTGCGAGAGCGGCTCGGCGCGCAGCGCGCTCGAGAAGTCCGGCCGCACCGACCTCTCGCGGCCGAACCGGCAGCTCGTCAGCTACGAGTTCGTGAAGCTCTGCGCGTCACGCAAGATGGAGCAGGCCGCAAAGCTCATCGACGACGCCCTGCTGCGCGACGACGTGGCCAACGACCCGGGGCAGCTGAAGCTCCTCGTGGGGCTGCAGCAGCAGCTGCGCGAGATCCCCAAGTACCACGAGCGCCTGAGCACTGTGTTCGAGACGTACTACGCGCAGTCGGCCAGCGCCGACGGCAAGGTCCTCGAGGTGATCCAGGGCCAGCTCGAGGAGAACCGCCGCGACATGTCGCGCAGCATCGGCCAGGTCACGCGCGCAATCCACACCGGCACCCGGGACTCGGCCACCCAGGCGCGCGCGCTCGAGCGACGCGCGCAGGTCCTTTCGTGGCTGATCACGGCCGCGGCCTGCGCGCTCGGACTGCTCTTCGCGGCATGGGTGACGCGCCAGCTCGTGCGCCCGGTCCGCGCCCTGGTGAACGGCACGCAGGCGATCGAGAAAGGCGACCTCAGCGTGCGGATCGACGTGCGCACGCGCGACGAGATCGCCCAGCTCGCCGGCTCGTTCAACAACATGGTCGGGGAACTGCGCCAGAAGGAGCAGATCAAGGAGATGTTCGGCAAGTACGTCGACCCGCGCGTGGTGCAGGGCCTGCTCGCCAAGGAGAAGTTCGCCGAGGCCGGCGAGCGGCGCCTGATGACGGTGTTCTTCTCCGACCTGCAGGGTTTCACCACGCTCGGCGAGCGCCTCACGCCCGACGGCGTCGTCAAGCTCCTCAACCACTACTTCACCCTGATGGCCGACGCGATCCGCGCGCAGAACGGCATCATCGACAAGTACATCGGCGACTCGGTGATGGCGTTCTGGGGCCCGCCGTTCACCGGCGAGACCGAGCATGCCCGCCTCGCCTGCCTCGCCGCCCTCGACCAGCGCGACCGCATGGCGCGCTTCGTCAAGCAGGTCCCCGACATCCTCGGCATCCGCCAGGGCCTTCCCGCCCTGCGCGTGCGCATGGGCATCTCGACCGGCGACGTCACCGTCGGTTCGATCG
>DASPMF010000178.1:0-2086 GCA_035627155.1 Burkholderiales bacterium
CCACCACCAGCAAGCGCCACAACTTCACCACCGGCAAGATCTACGAGACGGTGATCAACAAGGAGCGCCGGGGCGACTACCTGGGCAAGACCGTCCAGGTCATCCCCCACATCACCGACGAGATCAAGGAGGCGATGCGCCGGGTGGGCGACGAGAACGACGTGGTGATCGTCGAGATCGGCGGCACGGTGGGCGACATCGAGTCGCTGCCGTTCCTCGAGGCCATCCGGCAGATGGGCCTCGACCTGGGGCGCAACAACGTCTGCTACATCCACCTGACGCTGGTGCCGTACATTGCCTCGGCGGGTGAAATCAAGACCAAGCCCACCCAGCACTCGGTGAAGGAGCTGCGCGAGATCGGCATCCAGGCCGACGCCATCGTGTGCCGCACGCTGCAGCCGCTGCCGGAGGACGAACGGCGCAAGATCGCTCTCTTCTGCAACGTGCAGAAGGAAGCGGTGATCTCGGCCTGGGACGTCGATTCGATCTACAAGATCCCGATGATGCTGCACGAGCAGATGCTCGACGAGATCGTCTGCCACAAGCTCGGCATCCTCGCGCGCGCCGCCGATCTCTCGGCCTGGCGCAAGCTGGTAGAGTCGCTCGAGAACCCGAAGCACGAGGTCGACATCGCCTTTGTGGGCAAGTACATCGACCTCCAGGACTCCTACAAGTCGCTGAACGAGGCGCTGCGCCACGCGGGCATCCATACGCATTCCCGGGTCAACATCCACTATGTGGATTCGGAGGAGCTGGAGAAGACCGGCCTCACCGCGCTCGAGAAGATGGACGCGATCCTGGTCCCCGGCGGCTTCGGCCAGCGGGGCACCGAGGGCAAGATGCGCGCCATCGGCTTCGCCCGGTCGAACGGCGTCCCGTACCTCGGCATCTGCCTTGGCATGCAGCTCGCCACGATCGAGTTCGCGCGCAACGTGTGCGGGCTTGCCGGCGCCAACAGCACCGAATTCGATCCCGACACCCCGCATCCGGTGGTCGCGCTCATCACGGAATGGCTGGACCGGACCGGCCGGATCGAGAAGCGCACCGACAAGTCGGACCTCGGCGGCACCATGCGCCTGGGCGCACAGAAGTGCCCGGTCGAGAAGGACACGCTCGCGGCCTCGATCTACGGGCCGGAAGTCAACGAGCGCCACCGCCATCGCTACGAGGTGAACAACGTCTACGTGCCGCAGCTCGAGGCGAAGGGCTACAAGGTGTCGGCGCGCACGCCGAGCGAGAACCTCCCGGAGATGATGGAGCTTCCCGGCCACCCGTTCTTCGTCGGCGTGCAGTTCCACCCGGAGTTCACCTCCACGCCGCGCCAGGGCCATCCGCTCTTCCGGGCGTTCGTCGAAGCCGCTCTCAGGTACCGCGCCACGGCGAAGCGTCCCGGCGGCACACTTTCGGTCGTCGCGGCGTGAATCTTTGCGGGTTCGACGTCGGCTTGCACAAGCCGCTGTTTCTCATTGCGGGTCCGGACACCCTCGAGAGCGAGCAGCTTTGCCTCGACGTGGCCGGCTTCCTCAAGGAACACACGCAGCGCCTGGGCGTGCCATACATCTTCAAGGGCTCCTTCGACAAGGCCAACCGGACATCCGGAAATAGCTATCGCGGGCCGGGGATGGCGGAAGGTTTGAAGATTCTGGAAAAAGTCAGAACGCAAGTCGGAATCCCTGTCATAACCGACGTCCACGAAGACACCCCGTTGAAGGAAGTCGCCGCGGTGGTGGACGTGATCCAGACGCCGGCGTTCCTGTGCCGGCAGACCAACTTCATCCGCAATGCCGCGGCGCAGGGCAAGCCGGTGAACGTCAAGAAGGGCCAGTTCCTCTCTCCATGGGAGATGAAGAACGTGGTGGAGAAGGCGAAGGGAACGGGCAACCAGCAGATCATGGTCTGCGAGCGCGGCTTCAGCTTCGGCTACAACAACCTGGTGGTGGACATGCGCGGCCTCGCCGCGATGCGGGACACCGGATGCCCGGTGGTCTTCGACGCCACGCATTCGGTGCAGCTTCCCGGCGGGCAGGGCGCCTCCAGCGGCGGGCAGCGCGAGCACATTTCCGTCCTGGCCCGCGCGGCGGTGGCT
>DASPMF010000179.1:0-9346 GCA_035627155.1 Burkholderiales bacterium
GCGCCTCGTCGCCGGACTCTCCGGCGGCATGGATTCGGTGGTCCTCCTGCATGTCCTGGCGCGCCTGCGCGGCAGGCACGGCTATCGGCTCTCGGCGCTGCATGTCCATCATGGCCTCAGCGCCAACGCCGCGGCCTGGGCGCGCTTTTCATCCGGCCTGTGCAAGAGCCTGAAGATTCCGTTGCGCGTACGGCGAGTGCGCGTCACGAGGGCGGGAAGCGGACTCGAGGCGGCGGCCCGCGCCGCGCGCTACGCGGCGTTCCGGGCCGTGCAGTGCGACGCCATCGTGCTCGCGCACCATCTGGACGACCAGGCCGAGACGGTCCTGTTCAACCTGCTGCGCGGGACCGGCGCGCGCGGACTGAGCGGCATGCCGGCGCGCTCGGCCCTCGACAGCAAGCTGCTCCTGCGGCCGTTCCTTGGCTTGCGCCGCGCAGCATTGCACGGCTACGCGCTCGAGCAGGGGCTGCGCTGGGTGGAGGACGAAAGCAACGCCGACGAAGCCCTGACCCGCAGCTACCTTCGCCAGCGTGTCGCGCCGGTAATCGAGTCGCGCTTCCCGCGCTGGCGCGAAGCGCTGGCGCGCGCCGCCCGGCTGGCTTCGCGCAAGGAGGCCGACGCCAGCGACTTCCTGCGCGAATTCCTGCGTGCCCAGGGGCTGCGCGCGCCAAGCGAGGCGAAGCTGGGCGAGATGCTGAAGCAGCTCGGCTCGGCCGGGCCGCGCACCGCCATCGCCCACGACGGCAAGGTGCTTCGAAAGTACCGCGACCGGCTGCTCGTGGAGGATTCCCCGGTTGCGACGGCGTTCGACCCGGTGCCATGGCGCGGCGAGTCCCGCATCGACCTGCCTTCGCTCGGCGGAACGCTGACCTTCAAGCCGGCGCTTCGCGCGCCCGGCATCGATGCGGGCCTGCTGAAGGAAAAGCGCTTTTCGATCCGCCTGCGGCGCGGAGGCGAGCGGCTGCAGACGGATGCGAAGCGCCCGCGGCGCACCCTGAAGAACCTCTTCCAGGAAGCGGGGATTCCGCCGCACGAGCGCGACCGGCTGCCGCTGCTTTTCTGCGGCGAGGAATTGGCGTGGGTGCCGGGAATCGGCGTCGACGTGCGCTTCCAGGCGAGAGGCCGTTCGGGGCGCGTCCCCGATTGGCAATCTAAGGCCTTGTTTTTACGTAAATCCGCGGTCGCGCGTGGTAAAATCGCGCGCTAATTTTTTCAAGCGATTGTTCAAGCGAATACGGAGAACCTGGAATGGCGGTGGAGAGGACCCTTTCGATCATCAAGCCCGACGCGGTGAAGAAGAACGCCATCGGGCAGATCCTTGCGCGGTTCGAGGCGGCGGGCCTGCGCATCGCAGCGGCGCGCATGATGCACCTGTCGCGCGCCCAGGCGGAGGGCTTCTACGCCGTGCACCGCGAGCGCCCTTTCTTCAAGGACCTCGTGGATTTCATGATCTCCGGGCCGGTGCTCGTCCAGGTGCTCGAGGGCGACAATGCGATCGCGAAGAACCGCGAGCTGATGGGCGCCACGGATCCGAAGAAGGCCGCCAAGGGCACCATCCGCGCCGACTTCGCCGATTCGATCGACGCCAACGCCGTGCACGGCTCAGACGGCCCCGACACCGCGCGCACCGAGATCGGCTACTTCTTCCCCGCGCTCGAGGTGTTCCCGCGTTGAAGCGCAATCTCCTCGATCTGGATTGCGGCGCGGCGGCGCGCTACTTCGAGGAGCTCGGCGAGAAGCCCTTCCGTGCCCGGCAGGTGCTGCGATGGATCCACCAGCGCGGCGCCGCCGACTTCGCCTCCATGACCGACGTGGCGAAGGATCTGCGCGAGAAGCTCTCGGGCGTGGCGTGCATCCAGCCGCCCGTGGTGGTCGGCGACACGACCGCTTCCGACGGAACGCGCAAATGGCTGGTGGCGGTCGACGGCGCGAACGCCGTCGAAGCGGTCTTCATTCCCGAGACCGACCGCGGCACGCTGTGCGTCTCGAGCCAGGCCGGCTGCGTGCTCGACTGCGCGTTCTGCTCCACCGGCAAGCAGGGGTTCAACCGCAACCTCGCCACGGCCGAGATCATCGGGCAGCTGTGGCTCGCCAATTCGCAGCTTCGCAGCGCGGAGAGCCCGAGGCCGATCTCGAACGTCGTGATGATGGGAATGGGGGAGCCGCTGCTCAACCTCGACGCCGTCGTCCCGGCGCTTCGCCTGATGCTCGACGACAACGCCTACGGCCTGTCGCGCCGGCGCGTGACCGTCTCGACCTCGGGCGTCATCCCGGGGATGGACCGGCTGCGCGACGAATGCCCGGTCGCGCTCGCGGTCTCGCTGCACGCCTCGAACGACGCGTTGCGCGACCGCCTCGTCCCGGTCAACAGGAAGTATCCCATCGCCCAGCTCATCGAGGCGTGCAACCGCTACCTGGAGAAGGCGCCGCGGGACTTCGTCACCATGGAGTACGTGATGCTCGAGGGCGTGAACGACCAGGACCTCCACGCACGCGAGCTGGTCGACCTGGCGAAGCAGGTGCGCTGCAAGTTCAACCTCATTCCGTTCAACCCCTTTCCGCGCAGCGACTTCAAGCGCTCGGCCCCTGAGCGCATCGCGCGCTTCGCCGACATCCTGCGCAACGCCGGCCTTACCGTCACGACGCGCAAGACGCGCGGCGACGACATCGCCGCGGCCTGCGGACAGCTCGCCGGCGACGTGGCCGACCGCACGCGACGCACTCGCACCATTACAACGATAAGAGAGGTGAGGGCATGAAGATAAGGGTTGGATTGGCGTCCATCGCCATGCTGCTCGGCGCCTGCGCGGCCGACGGGCCGCATGAGCACCCCGCCACGACGATGGGACAGCCTGCGCCGCCCAGCGGCGAGGCCATCATCGGGGAGGTCGGGGACGCGCGCAGCCGCGCCAAGCTGCACACCGAGCTTGCGGCGCTCTACTACTCGCGCGGCAACATGGGCGTGGCGCTCGACGAGCTGCGCATCGCGGTGGCCGCCGACGCGGCGTATGCGCCGGCGCACGGCATGTTCGGCGTGGTGTACCAGGAGCTGAAGGAGAGCGCCCTCGCGGAGCAGAGCTTCGAGCGGGCGTTGCGCCTTGCGCCGATGGACCCCGACATCAACCACAACTTCGGGCTCTTCCTGTGCCAGAACCGGCGCGAGCAGGATTCGATCAAGTACTTCCTGAACGCGGTGCGCAACCCGCTGTACGCGACGCCGTGGCGCTCGTACGCGGCGGCCGGCCAGTGCACGATGCGCACGAACGACCTAAAACAGGCCGAGGATTACTTCCAGCGCGCGCTCAAGCTCGACCCGGACGACCCGGCCTCCATGCTGCAGATGGGCCAGATCCGCTACAAGCAGGGCAACCTGGAGGAGGCGCGGCGCTACGTCTCGCGCTTCAACAAGCTGGTCAATCCGACCGCGGAATCGCTCTGGCTCGGGTTGCGCATCGAGCGCAAGCTCGGCCAGCGCGCCGCCGAGGGCGGCTACGCCACGCAGCTGCGCCGGCGCTTCCCCACTTCCGCGGAATACCGGGCGCTGCAGCGGGGCGACTTTGACTGACCGGCCGCTGCTCGGGATCGGCGAGGCGCTGGCCGAGGCGCGTACCGCGCTCGGCCTCACGCACGCCGACGTCGCCCAGCAGATCAAGTTCATGCCGCGGCAGCTGGAAGCGCTGGAGGCGGAGCGCTTCGAGGCGCTCCCCGGACCGACGATCGCGCGCGGCATGGTGCGAACCTACGCGCGCTTCCTGAAGCTCGACCCCGAGCCGCTCCTGCAGCGCATGGCCGGCGAAGTGAAGGTGCCGGACGCGACGCCGCAACTCGCGGCGCGGTTCAGCCAGCCGGTGCCGTTCTCCGATGGCGGCAGGCGCTCCACGGCGGCGTACCTCGCCCTGTCCGCCGTCGTGCTCGCGGTCGCAGGCGGCGTGCTCTACGAATGGCGGCACGAGCGTCCCACGCCGCCGTTCGTCGAGGCCTCCAGCATCCCGGAGCCCCGCGCCCAGACCGCGAGCCTCGCCGCAGCGCCGCTTGCCGCGGTTCCGGAGTCCGCACCGGTTGCGCCGAAGGTGGAAGCCGCGCCGGCGCCGAAAGTGGAGAAAGTGGAGAAGGTCGAGAAGGCGCAGAAGGCGGAAAAGGTCGAGAAGGTCAAGGTGGAAGCCGCGGCGCAACCGAAGTCCGTATCCGGCTCGAACCGCCTCGTCCTGAGGTTCGAGGAGGAGGCCTGGGCCGAGGTGACGGACGGCGCCGGGCGCCAGCTGGTCTCGTCGCTCAACCCGGCCGGCACGGAACGCGCCGTGCGCTGCGCGCCGCCTTGCAGCCTGGTGATCGGCAACGCGCAGCACGTGAGAATCACCTACAACGACCGTGAAGTCGACCTGCAGCCCCACGTGAAGGTCGAAGTCGCACGCTTCACGCTCAAATGAGCCTGGCGAGAAGAGCTTCGCGCGCCGTTGCGGTGGACGGCGTGGTCATCGGCGGCGGCGCACCCGTGGTCGTTCAGTCGATGACCAACACCGACACCGCCGACGCCGCCGCCACCGCCGCGCAAGTCGAAGCCCTGGCGCGTGCGGGTTCCGAGCTCGTGCGCATCACGGTCAACTCGCCCGAAGCGGCCGCGCGCGTGGCCGAGATCCGCGAACGCCTGGACGCGGCGGGCTGCAGCGTGCCGCTCGTGGGCGACTTCCATTTCAACGGCCACAAGCTCCTGACGCAGTTTCCGGATTGCGCCAGGGCGCTCGCGAAGTACCGCATCAATCCCGGCAACGTCGGCCGCGGCCAGAAGCGCGACGAGCAGTTCGCCACCATGGTCGAGTGCGCGCTGCGCTACGGCAAGGCCGTGCGCATCGGGGTCAACTGGGGCAGCCTGGACGCGGAGCTGCTCGCGCGGGTGATGGACGAGAACGCGTCGCGCGCGCAGCCGCTTTCGGCGCAGGACGTGATGCGCGAGGCGGTGATCCGCTCCGCGCTCGATTCGGCGCGGCAGGCCGAGGCGCTGGGCCTGGGGGCCGAGCGCATCGTCCTTTCGTGCAAGATGAGCCAGGTCCAGGACCTCATTGCCGTGTACCGCACGCTCGCCGCGCGCTGCGAGTACGCGCTGCATCTGGGGCTCACCGAGGCCGGCATGGGGACGAAGGGCATCGTCGCCTCGGCGGCCGCCATGGGCGTGCTGCTGCAGGAAGGCATCGGCGACACGATCCGCGTCTCGCTCACCCCGGAGCCGGGGGGCGACCGGACGCGCGAGGTGCAGGTCGCGCAGGAGCTGCTGCAGACGATGGGCCTGCGCGCGTTCTCGCCCATGGTGAGCGCGTGTCCCGGCTGCGGCCGCACCACGAGCACCGAGTTCCAGGAGCTCGCGCAGCGGATCGAATCCGCGCTGCGGGCGAAGATGACGGAGTGGCGAAGCGCCTATCCCGGCGTGGAGACGCTGCGCGTCGCGGTGATGGGCTGCGTGGTCAACGGCCCGGGCGAGTCCAAGCACGCCGACGTGGGCATCAGCCTGCCGGGGACGAACGAGTCGCCGGTGGCGCCCGTCTACGTCGACGGGCGGAAGACCGTGACGCTAAAGGGGGCCCGGATCGCCGAGGAGTTCCAGGCCATCGTCGAGGACTACGTCGCGCGCCGCTACGGATCGGCCCAAGGCGCGCCGGCGCCGAGAAGACCGATTCCCATCAAGGCGGTCTAGCACCGTGGCGACGATCCAGGCGGTGCGCGGCATGAACGACATCCTGCCCGACGAGGCGGATGGCTGGCTCGCCTTCGAGGAAAAGGTGCTCGCATGGCTCGAGCGCTACGGCTACCGCAACATCCGCATGCCGCTCGTCGAGCCGACGCAGCTCTTCCGGCGCGCGATCGGGGAGAACACCGACATCGTCGAGAAGGAGATGTATTCCTGGCGCGACGAGCTCAACGACGAGCAGCTCACGCTGCGGCCGGAAGGCACGGCCTCCTGCGTGCGCGCGGCGATCGAGCACAGCCTGCTGCACGACGGGCCGAAGCGCCTCTGGTACGCCGGGCCGATGTTCCGGCACGAGCGCCCGCAGAAGGGCCGCTACCGCCAGTTCCACCAGTACGGCGTCGAGGCGCTCGGCTATCCCGGGCCCGACATCGATGCGGAGCTGATCGCCATGTGCGCCGCCTTGTGGCGGGACCTCGGCCTCGATGGACTGCGCCTGGAGCTGAACACGATCGGATCGCCGGAGGAGCGCGCACGCTACCGCGCCGCGCTGGTCGAGTTCCTCGACAGGAACAGCGCGCGCCTGGACGACGACGCCCGCCGGCGGATGCATACCAACCCACTGCGTACGCTGGACTCCAAGAACCCCGCGGTGCAGCAGGTGCTCGCCGAGGCGCCCGTGCTGTCCGATTACCTCGGCGACGCATCGCGGTCGCATTTCGACGCGCTCTGCAGGCTGCTCGACGTGGCCGGCGTCGCGTACAAGCTGAACCCGCGTCTGGTTCGCGGCCTCGACTATTACAATCTGACCGTCTTCGAGTGGGTCTCGGACCGGCTCGGCGCGCAGGGCACGGTATGCGGGGGCGGCCGGTACGACGGGCTGTTCGAGCTAATTGGCGGCAAGCCGGCGCCGGCGGCCGGCTTCGCGATGGGCAACGAGCGGCTGCTCGCGCTGGTCCGCGAAGCAAGCGCGCCCGCGCGCAGGCCGCCGCATGCCTACGTGCTGCACCAGGGCGAGGGAACGCTCGAGTACGCGTTCGGCCTGTCCGAGCAACTGCGCGCCAGCGGCTATCGCATCGTGCTGCACGCCGGGGGCGGCGGCTTCAAGTCGCAGATGAAGAAGGCCGATGGCAGCGGCGCGCTGGTCGCCGTGATCGTCGGGGAGGACGAGCTTCGCGCCGGCGAGGCGACGGTCAAGCTGCTGCGCCGCGAAGGCGAGCAGCTCAAGGTCGCCCGCGCGGCGCTGGTGGAAACATTCGGGAAAGTACTGGGACAACATGCCACTGGATCTTGAAGAGCAGGAAAAGGTTGCGGAGCTGCGTGCGTGGTGGAACCAGAACGGCACGCTGATCATGGCCGTGATCACCGCGGTGGCCCTCGCCGTCGCGGGCTGGAGCGCCTGGCAGTGGCACGCCCGCTCGCAGGCGGCCGAGGCCAGCGCGCTTTACGAGACGCTCAGCCGCGCGGCGCAGGAGGGAGACGCGAAGGCGCTGCGCGACGCGGGCGGCACGCTGGTGGAGTCGTACCCGCGCACGCTCTACGCGTCGATGGGGGCGCTCCTGTCGGCGCGCTATTACTTCGACCGGGGCGACCTGAAGAACGCGAAAGCGCAGCTGCAGTGGGTGGTCGAGCATGCGCGATCGGACGACTTCCGCGACATCGCGCGGCTTCGCCTCGGGGCCGTGCTCCTCGACGAGAAGGCCTACGACGACGCGCTGAAGCAGGCCGATGCGCCCCACGGCGCGGCGTTCGATGCCCAGTTCGCCGCCCTGAAGGGCGACATCCTCGCGGCGAAAAGCCAGCCGGAGGAGGCCAAGGCGGCCTACCGGGTCGCGCTCGAGAAAGCGGGCAGCAGCGAGAGGGCCTTCCGCGACAGCGTGCGCATCCGCCTCGAGGGGCTGGGCGGATGAGCATGCGGTGCGCGGCGGCCGCCGCGGCGCTCGCGCTTCTCGCAGGCTGCTCCAGCTGGTTTACCTCGAGCCGCCCCAAGCCGGCCGAGCTGCCGCAGCTTGCCGAAACCCGCGAGGCCAAGGTCCTGTGGACCGCGAGCGTCAGCGGCGGCGAGCGCTTCATCTTCAGGCCGGCGGTGACCGCCGACGCGGTGTATGCGTCCGGCCGCGACGGCACGGTGGCGCGGTTCGACGCGGCGACGGGCAAGGAAGTCTGGCGCGCCGCCACCGGCACGCCGCTTTCGGCGGGGACCGGCGCCGGCGCAACGACCGTGGCGGTCGCCACGGAAGAGGGCGAGGTCATCGCCCTGGATGCGAAGGACGGCAAGGAACGCTGGCGCGCTCGGGTCTCGAGCGAAGTGCTCGCATCGCCGGCGGTGGGCAGCGGGCTCGTGCTGGTTCGCAGCGTCGACAACCGCGTATTCGCGTTCGGCGAGTCCGACGGGCGGCGTCGCTGGGTCTACCAGCGCTCCCCTTCCAGCCTCATCGTGCGCGCGCCTGCCGGCATGGCGATGGACCGCGAGACGGCCTATGTCGGCTTCTCCGGCGGCAAGCTCGCCGCGCTCGCCCTTTCGAACGGGGGCGTGCGCTGGGAAGCCACCGTATCGCTGCCGAAGGGCGCGACGGAGCTGGAGCGGGTCACCGACGTGGTGGGCGAGCCCAACCTACAGGGGCGCGAAGTCTGCGTCGCCTCGTACCAGGGACGCGTCGCCTGCTACGAGGCCGCGAGCGGCCGCCAGCTGTGGGGACGCGAGCTTTCCTCGCTGAGCGGCGTGGGCCTGGATGCGCGCTATGCCTACGTGACCGACGACAAGGACGCCGTGCATGCGCTCGACCGCACGAACGGGCGATCCGTGTGGAAGCAGGATCGCCTGTCGGTGCGCCGGGTCTCCCAGCCGCTGCCGGTCGGCGCCGTGGCGGTGGTGGGCGACTTCGAGGGGTATGTGCACTTCCTCGCCCGTGAGACCGGCGCCTTCGTCGGGCGCTACGCCACCGGCGGCGGGGCCGTGCGCGCCGCGCCGGTGCCGCTTGGCGACGGCTTCCTGGTCCAGACCCTCAACGGCGGCCTTTTCGCGTTGGCGCCGTGAAGCCGGTGATCGCCCTGGTCGGGCGGCCCAACGTCGGCAAGTCCACGCTCTTCAACCGGCTGACCCGCAGCCGCGACGCCATCGTGCACGACTTGCCCGGAGTCACGCGCGACCGGCACTACGGTGAAGGCCGCGCGGGGGGACGCGCGTTCATCGCAATCGACACGGGTGGAATGGAGCTCGGCGCGGAGCAGGGCATCTTCGCGGAGATGGCGCGCCAGGCCGAGCACGCGATCGCCGAGGCCGACGCGGTGGTCTTCGTGGTCGATGCGCGTGCCGGTCTGCTGCCGGGCGACCGTGCCATCGCGGAGCGCCTGCGCAAGCTGCGCGCGCCGCTGCGCGTCGCGGTGAACAAGGCCGAGGGCATGCAGGCCGACACGGCCGGCGCGGAGTTCCACGAGCTCGGCCTCGGCGCCCCGGTGGCGATCTCCGCCGCGCACGGCGAGGGCGTGCACGAGCTCGTCGAGGGCATCCTCTCCGGGTTCCCCGACCAAACCGAAGCGGAGGAGAAGGACGAGGGGCATCCGCGCGTCGCGGTGGTCGGCCGGCCGAACGTCGGCAAATCGACGCTGATCAACGCGCTGGTGGGCGAGGAGCGCGTGATCGCGTTCGACCAGCCCGGCACCACGCGC
>DASPMF010000180.1:0-3945 GCA_035627155.1 Burkholderiales bacterium
GGCCGGTCTTCGCCGCCTGCGCTCGCACCGACGAGCGGGCCGAGATCGGCGAGGTTCAGCACCTTGGCGTGCAGGTCGCCCTTCATGAACGGCCGCTCGCCCGACATGTTGACCTCGATGTATCCCGCGAGGTCGCTTTCGCCGACCTTGGCGGTGAAGTCCTCGTAGCGCACGAGGTCCTTCTCGCGCAGCAGCCGGCCCGCCGTGCGGTAGGCGCTCGTGCGCGGCAGCGCCACACGGATGATCTCGTAGAGATCGTCGAGGCTGCGCCCGGCGAGCTCGATCTTCGCGTCCACGTGCTGAAGGCCGATGATGCCGGTCACCGTTCCGTCGACCGCAAGCTCCGTCGCACCGACCTTTGCCTGGCCTTTCAGGGGGAAGGCGGTCGAGGCGTCGCGCAGGGAAAGGACGTGGCCCGCATGGCCGGACGCCTGGACCGGCTGCCTGGAATAGCTCCCGACCACGTTGAAGTTGACGCCGGTTTCATCGGTGGAGAGGTCGGCCGTGAGGTCGATGCCACGCCCGGCGTCGAGGTAGTCCAGGAGGCCGTGGTCGAGCGTCAGGCGCTGGAGGACAAGGCGCGACTCCTCCTTCGGCTCCGGCTTCTCTTCCATGATCCAGTTCTTCTTCCCGTCCGCGGTCTGCTCGAGGCTGACTTCGGCGCGCACGAGGTGGAGCTCAGGGAGCACCACTCGCCCCGTGAGCAAAGGCAGCACGCTCACGCTCGCCTCGATCGCCTCGGCCTTGAGCAGGTGCGGGGCCCGGCCCCATGGCGCATTGGCGAACGAGATGCGCTCGACGCGAAAGCGGGGATGGACCCAGCTCCACATGGCGCGCAGGTCGCCTTCGATGACGAGCTCGCGTCCCGTTGCTTCGCTGACCCGCTTGGTGATCGGACCCTTGAGCGCATTCAGGCCGAAGGCCACGAAGAGGACCAGCGCCAGGAGAAGCGCGCCGACCGCCACACCGGTCCATTTGAGAATGCGCACAAACCTGGTCGAGCAAGGCCTGTGCCCCCTAGCGTGCGGGAGGGTGACGCAGTCCTAGGCCGGTTGGCCCAGCCGCTCCTTCACCTTGGCGAGCCAGTCCTGGCACCACTCCAGCGCGGTCTCCTCCGGAAGGATTCCGCTCGAGGCGTCGTGCGTGTGCCGCTCGCCGATCCGCTCCGCGCCGAGCTCCTGGAGCAGCTCGTCGAAGCGCTTGCCGCCGAAGTTGAAGGTCTCGGCGTAGGTGCGATCGCCGAGGCCGAAGACGCCGTATCGCACCGCGGAAAGGTCGGGGCGCTTCGCCTTCAGGTCCTCGTAGAAGGCGCGCGCGTTGTCCGGGACGTCGCCCTGGCCGTAGGTGGAAGTGCAGACGAGGAACACGCCGGGCCGCTGGAAGACCGCGGCGTCGAGCTTGTCCATGAGGAGCGTCTCGACCTGCGTCTCGCCGTCGTCGAGCGCGAGCTCCATTTCCTGGGCGCAGAGCTGCGCCGTGCCGGTCATCGTGCCGACGAGGATCGTGATCTGGGTCGCCATTGACGCGAAACTATAATGCAACTTACAATACGCCTCAAGCATTATTTTGCATGAACGCCCCCCTCACCGACGAGCAGCAGGACGCCGCCTATCTCGCCCGGCTCGGCGAGCGGGTGCGCGCGTGGCGCACCGAGCAGGGCATGACGCGCAAGCTGCTCTCGGAGGCTTCGGGCGTGTCGGAGCGTTACCTCGCGCAACTCGAGTCCGGGCAGGGAAACATGTCGGTGCTGCTCCTTCGCAAGGTGGCCCGCGCGATGGGCGTGCAGGTCGAGCGCCTGGTCGCCGAGGAAGAGCGCGCGCAGCGCGCCGAGCGCATCGCCCTCGTCGGGCTGCGCGGCGCGGGCAAGTCGACGCTCGGGAAGAAGCTCGCCGAGGCGCTCGCCCTGCCCTTCGTCGAGCTCGACAAGGAAGTGGAGAAGGAAGCCGGCGCGAAGCTCGGCGAGGTGTTCGCCATGTACGGGCAGGAAGCGTTCCGCCGCTTCGAGCGCCGGGCGCTCGAGCGCGTGCTGCGCGAGCACCCGCGCGCGGTGATCGCCACCGGCGGCAGCCTCGTCACCGATGACGAGACCTACCGCCTGCTCCTCGACCAGTGCGTGTGCGTGTGGCTCAAGGCCTCGCCCGAGGAGCACATGTCGCGCGTCATCGCGCAGGGCGACATGCGGCCCTTCCACGGCCGCTCCGCGGCGCTGGCCGAGATCAAGAAGCTCTTGAAGGACCGGGAAAACCTCTACGCGAGAGCCGACGTCACGCTCGAAACCTCCGGCAGGTCGGTGGCGAAGAGCCTGGAACAGATGAAGAGAGTGCTTGCATGATTTCCTACGAGACCGACCCCGCCCGCTACAACCACTGGAAGCTCGCCTTCGACGGGCCGCTCGCCACGCTCGCGCTCGACGTGAGCGAGGACAAGGGCCTCGTGCCGGGCTACAAGCTCAAGCTCAACAGCTACGACCTCGGCGTGGACATCGAGCTGCACGACGCGCTGAACCGGATCCGCTTCGAGCATCCGGAGGTGAAGGCGGTCGTGCTCACGAGCGGCAAGAGCCGCATGTTCTGCTCGGGCGCGAACATCTACATGCTCGGCCACTCGAGCCACGCCTGGAAGGTGAACTTCTGCAAGTTCACCAACGAGACGCGCAACGGCATCGAGGACGCGAGCCGGCATTCCGGCATCAAGTTCCTCGCCGCGCTGAACGGCACCACCGCCGGCGGCGGCTACGAGCTCGCGCTCGCCTGCGACGAGATCGCGATGATCGACGATCGCTCCTCCACCGTGAGCCTTCCGGAGGTCCCGCTTCTCGGCGTGCTGCCGGGCACCGGCGGGCTGACGCGGCTGGTGGACAAGAGGAAAGTGCGCCGCGACCTCGCCGATGTCTTCTGCACGACTGCGGAGGGCGTGCGCGCCGACCGCGCGAAGGAATGGCGCCTCGTGGACCACACGGCGAAACCGCAGCAGTTCGCGGAGTTCGTGAAGGCGCGGGCGCTCGAGTTGGCGAAGCAGTCCGACCGGCCCGGCGGCGAAGGCGTGAAGCTCACGCCCCTTGGCGGGGACAGGATTGTTTTCACAAAAGTAAATTCGGATAGCCGGACCGCCGAGATCACCGTCAAGGGCCCCGGGGAAGTGAAGCTGGAGAGGTCCGCGGACTGGTACCCGCTGCGCCTCGCGCGCGAGCTCGACCGCGCGATCCTCGACCTGCGCACCAACTACGGGGACGTCGGCCTGTGGATCCTCAAGACGCAGGGCGACCCGGCGTCCGTCCTGAAGCTGGACGAGCTCCTCGAGAAGAACCAGGGCGACTGGTTCGTGCGCGAGACGCTCGGCCTGCTGCGCCGCACGCTTTCGCGCTTCGACGTCTCCTCGCGCTCCATCTTCGCCGTGATCGAGCCGGGCTCGTGCTTCGCGGGCACGCTGTTCGAGCTCGCGCTGGCGGCCGACCGCAGCTACATGCTCGACGCCGACGCAGGACCGCAGGTCGCGCTGAGCGCGCTGAACTTCGGCGCCTACCCGATGGCGAGCGGCCTCTCCCGCCTGGATACGCATTTCTGCGGGGAAACGCCTTCCGTTCCAAAGAACGAACGCCTGAATGCGGAGAAAGCGAGAAGCCTCGGGCTGGTGACCTCGACTCCGGACGACATCGACTGGGAGGACGAGATGCGCATCGCGATCGAGGAGCGCTCGAGCCTCAGCCCCGACGCGCTGACCGGCATGGAGGCGAGCCTGCGCTTCGCCGGGCACGAGACGATGCTGACGCGCGTCTTCGGCCGCCTCACCGCCTGGCAGAACTGGATCTTCATCCGCCCCAACGCGATCGGCGAGCAGGGCGCGCTGAAGGTTTACGGCACCGGGTCGAAGGCGAAATTCAACTGGGAAAGAGTGTAGCCATGAGCGGAATCAACTACTCCGAGAAGATCCCGAACAACGTCGACC
>DASPMF010000181.1:0-2713 GCA_035627155.1 Burkholderiales bacterium
GATCGCATACGACTCGGGCGGCCGGATGTCGGACAAGGCGAGCTTGCCCTTGAACTTCGCGCTTACGGGGCCGACGCGCGCGATCATGAGCACCTGGTATTCGTTCGGCCCGGTCGGTTCGATGGCCTCGCAGCCCGGTACGCAGGCCTTGAGGACTTCCGGATCGTTGAGCGCCTCCCAGGTCTTCTGGCGCGGCGCCGGGACGAGCTGCTCCCCCTTCATTTCCATGCGTGGCTTCCCTTTCTTCTTTCCATGGGCCCGGCGGTCAGCGTATGGGCGAGGTCGACGAGCGTCTTCAGGTTGTGCACCGGCAGGAAGAGGTCCACGTACGGCAGCATCGCCCGCACGCCGGCCGGCCGGGCCTCGAATTTCTCGTAGCGTAGCAAAGGATTGAGCCAGATCAGCCAGCGGCACGACTTGGAAAGGCGGTCCATCTCGTCGGAGAGGCCTTCTCCCGCCTCGCGGTCGAGCCCGTCGGAGACGAGCAGCACGCAGGCGTTCTGGCCGAGCACGCGGCGCCCCCAGCGCCAGTTGAACTCGCGCAACGAAGCGCCGATGCGCGTGCCGCCCGACCAGTCCTTGATCGCGTCGGCGACCCGCGTCATGGCCACGTCCACGTCGCGGTGGCGAAGTTGCCGCGTGATGTTGGTGAGGCGCGTGCCGAAGACGAAGACGTGCACGCGGTCCCGGTCGTTGGTGATGGCGTGCAGGAAGTGCAGGAACATGCGCGAGTACGGGTTCATCGACCCCGAGATGTCGCACAGCACGACCAGGGGCGGGTGCAGCTCGCGCGGCGCCGTGCGCACGAGCGGGATCACGTCGCCGCCCTCGCGCAGGCTTTCGCGCAGCGTGCGCCGCAGGTCCACCCGCCTGCCGCGTCGGTTCGCCTCGTAGCGGCGCGTCCGGATGAGCGGCAGGGGCAGGCGCAGCTGCGCGATCATCCGCTTCGCCTCGGCGAGCTCGGCGGCCGACATGGTGTCGAAGTCCATGCGCTGCAGCACTTCGTTGGTCGAGAAGGTGAGCCGCGCGTCGACCTCCACGCGCTCCTCGGTCGCCTCGCGCGCCTCGCGCTGCTGCTGCATGAGGGCGTCGGTGAGGCGCTGGCTCTGCTCCTTTTCCTGCTGTGGCGTGCGGCCGTAGACCTGCGGCAGGAGCGACTGCATCATGCGCTCGGTCATCTTCGGGTCGCGCCAGAAGATCTGGAACGCCTGGTCGAAGATCGGCCGCTGCTCGTGGCGCGAAAGGAGGACCGACGACATGGTCCAGTACCAGTCCTCCCGAGTAAACGGAAAATGAGGCGGTCTCTGCGCGGCGCTCACCTTCTCCAGCGCGCGCAGCGCGTCGAGCACCCGGTCCGGGCCGATGCGAAGGCCCGCCGCGCGCAGCAGGCGCGCGAAGTGCATCACGTTCTCGGCCAGCCGTCCTTCGCTCAAGCGCCCGGCTCCCGGGTGAGCTTCTGCACGGCGGAGGAGGCGACCACGTGGTGGCTGCGGAAGTAGCGGTCGTGGTTCTCCTCGACGTCCTCCAGCCGGTAGACGTAGTTCACCATCATCCCGGCCGAGCGCGCGATGCCCTGCTCGGAGGTGTCGCCCATCCAGTTGATGCGATCGAGGGAGGCGCCGTTGCCGAGATGGAAGCGCGCCACCGGATCGAGCGGCTCATCGCCCTGCTTGGCGTTCAGGAGGTATTGGGCGCACAGGCGCTTCAGCGTCCTGCGGGTGTCCTCGGCCACTTCTCCGAGGTGCCATGCAGGATCGTCCAGGAACGGCATCGAGGCCTGCTTCTCGAGCCAGGCGCGCAAGCCCGGGATGGGCGACAGCGTGGCGAAGTGCTTGAGCCGCGGCAGCTCGCGCTTCAGCTCCTCGGCGACCTGCTTGATGAGCAGGTTGCCGAAGGAGATGCCGCGCAGGCCTTCCTGGCAGTTGGTGATCGAATAGAACATCGCGTGATCGGCGGACGCGGTATCGGCCACCGGCGCGCGCGGGTCAAGGAGCGGCTGCACCGTGGCGCTCATGCCGCGGGTGAGCGCCACCTCGATGAAGATGAGCGGCTCGTCGGGAAGCTGCGGATGGAAGAAGGCGAAGCAGCGCCGGTCCGCTTCCAGGCGGCGGCGCAGGTCGCGCCATCCCTGCATGGCGTGCACCGCCTCGTACTGGATGATCTTCTCCAGGACCATCGCCGGCGTGCGCCAGTCGATGCGCTCCAGCCTGAGGAAGCCGCGGTTGAACCAGGAGCGCAGCAGGTGCAGGAGGTCCGCGTCGATGGCGCGCCACTGCGGGTGGTCCTTGATGCCCTGCAGCAGCACGCGGCGCATCTCGACCAGCGCCGCGGTCCCGCCGGGGGCCATGTTGAGGCGTCGGAAGAGCTCCTGGCGCGCCGGCTCCACGGTGCGCTGCAGGGCGACCAGGTTCGCCGCAGACGGGTCGGCGCGGTAGGCATCGGCTGCGCGCCCCACCGCTTCCGGTTCGGGGGAAAAGCCGCGCGCGAGCACTTCGAAGAAGTCCTCGCGGTTGCGCTCGTCCAGCTGCTGGTAGCCCGCGAGGGTATCCCGCGCGAGCGCGGCGCCGGCGTACTCGGCCGGCTCGGCGAGCAACGCCTGGCAAAGCGACACCAGGTGCCCGACCGGCGCGTCGACCGAACCGTTCGAGAACAGCCTGCGCAGGAACGACAGGGGGCCCATCGGCGCCCTACGCGGCCGCCTTGGCTTCCGCGG
>DASPMF010000182.1:0-2015 GCA_035627155.1 Burkholderiales bacterium
GGGGAGATCTTCGGGCCGGTGCTCTCGGTGCAGCCCTTCGAGGGGGTGGAGGAAGGCATCGCGCGCGCCTCGCATCCGATGTACGGCCTCACGGCGTCGGTCTTCACGCGCGACATCAACAAGGCGCTCACGGTGGCCAAGCGCCTTCCGACCGGAACCGTATGGGTGAACCGCTGGGGCCTCATGCGCGAGATGATGACAAGCCCCTTCGGCGGCGTGCGCCAGTCCGGCTTCGGCAAGGATTCCGGGCGCGAAGGCATCGAGAAATACCTGCGCGCGAAGGCGGTGTGGATCGAGCACGCGCTGCCCCAGGCGGCTGCGGCCTAGCCATGGCGACCATCCAGTACAACGTCAAGGTCCAGTTCGACTTCGGCGCGCTGAAGCTCCTGCCGGAGGAGCTCGCCCTGCAGGGCGCGAAGCGGCCGCTCGTGGTTTCGGACCGGGGCGTCGGGGCTTCGGGCATCCTGCAGCAGGTCCTTGACCGGGTGGGCGGAACGGCGTTCCTCGATACCCCGTCCAACCCTACGGAGGCGGCGGCGGAGGCGGCCTTCGCGGCGTGCCGGGAAAACGGCTGCGACAGCATCGTGGCGGTCGGGGGCGGCTCGGCGATGGACCTGGCGAAGGCGGCGGCCGTGCTGACCACCAACGAGGGCCCGCTCGAGCGCTACGCCTTCTACAACGCCGGCATGGCGTTCCCGCCGAAGCTGCCGGTGCCGCTGTTCGTCGTGCCGACGACAGCGGGAACCGGAAGCGAAGTGGCGCGCTCCGCGGTCCTCGTCTTCTCGAGCGGCCGCAAGTCGCTCCTCTTCACCACGCCGGGCTCGGTGCGCTGCGCGATCCTCGACCCCGAGCTCACGCTCGGGCTGCCGCCGGCGCTCACCGCGGCGACCGGCATGGATGCGCTCGCCCACTGCGTGGAGACCTTCTGCTCGCCGCGCGTCAACCCGCCCGCCGACGCGATCGCGCTCGACGGCATGCGCCGCATCGCGCACAACCTGGAGCGCGCGGTGCAGGACGGGTCCGACCGCGCGGCGCGCTGGAACATGATGATGGCCGCCATGGAAGGCGCGCTTGCGTTCCAGAAGGGCATGGGCGCCGTGCATGCGCTCTCGCATCCGCTCGGCACGCTCGGGCTGCACCACGGCACCCTCAACGCGGTGTTGCTTCCGCACGTGCTCGCGCATAACGCCGCCGCGCTCGGCGAGAAGCTCTGCGTCCTTTCGAATGCCGTGGGCCATCCAGTGCCCGACTGGTTCGCGCGCCTGAACGAGCGCCTCGCCATGCCGCCCGGCCTGGGCGCGATGGGCGTTCCGCACGGGCGGCTGGGCGAGTTCGCCGCCGAGGCGCTTTCCGACTCCTCGCACGCGACCAATCCGCGTCCCATGCAGCGCGAGGACTACGAGGCGCTGCTGCGCGCCGCGTTCTGAGCTTCATAATCCGCGACATGGCGAGAAGGGACCGGGAGGCAGGGGAGAAGCAGGCGACGCAGGCGCGCCACTTCATCGGCGCGTTCGGCAAGGGGCTCGCGGTCATCCGCGCCTTCGGCGAGGGCTACGCGGTGCTCACCCTTTCCCAGGTCGCCGAGCGCACCGGGCTCACGCGCGCCGGGGCGCGCCGCTACCTGCTCACGCTCGAGGAGCTCGGCTACGCCGCGCAGGACGGCCGGCACTTCCATCTCACCCCCAAGGTGCTGTCGCTCGGCTACGCGTACCTCTCGTCCATGCCGCTGTGGTCGTTCGCGGAGCCGATTCTCGAGCGGCTGGTCGAGGACATCAACGAGACCTGCAGCCTCTCGGTCCTCGACGACACGGAGATCGTGTACGTGCTGCGCATCCCGGTGCATCGCATCCTGAGCGCGGGCGTGACCGTCGGCTCGCGGCTCCCCGCGTACTGCAACTCGATGGGGCGCGTGCTGCTCGGCGGGCTGAACGAGGCGCAGCTCGCGAGCTACTTCGCGCGCGTGGAGCTCAAGCCGCTCACCACGCGCACGGTGACGAGCGCGGCGAAGCTGCGCC
>DASPMF010000183.1:0-10527 GCA_035627155.1 Burkholderiales bacterium
CAGGAAGCCGGCGTGGTCGCGCAGCCGCCAGTAGAACACCGGCTCTTCGACCGGGTCCTGGTGCAGGCCGGTTGCCATCATCACGCGCAGGTCGCCGTCGAGGGCGAGGCACTCGGCCACGATCCGGTCGTAGAGGCGGTAGATCTCCAGCACCGGATCCATGCCCGGCGGGAGGTACCAGGGCGGATTGCGGAAAGGACCCTGATAGGCCGCGGAATTGAACAGGTAGTGGTGCTGGATGTGCGCGGCGCCGTTCAGGAACAGCGTCGAGAAATCCGGCCGCGTGCGCTTCCACAGGCGGACGAAGCAGTCGGCGAGGAAGCGGTCTAGGAATACGGCGCGCGCCCAGTGGCGCTTCCAACCGAGCACGCCGAGGCGCGCGTACTCGGGCCAGTTCGACGGCCGCGAGTAGACCGCGAGCCCCGCCGCGAGGCGCGCCGCGGAGGAGGCATCGATGCGGCCTTCGGCGTTGTCGCCCACCGCCTGGCAGATCGCGTCGTACGCCTGGCGCATGAGCGTGGGCGCCGCGACCCGCGTCTGGGTCCACGGATCGGGAACGAAGAACGCAGCGTCGGACAGCCGGTTTCCCGCGTTCATCGGCGAGAACGCGCCGACCTTCAGTCCGCGCGTCGAGAGCTCTTCCCAGATCTGGCGCGCCTGCGCCTGCGGGCCGTCGCCCAGGCGGAAGACCTTGTGCTCGCCATAGGGAAGGCCGGTATGCACGGTGAACCACTGGATCCAGGGCTCGATCAGCTCGTAGACCGTCTCCGAGCGCGTACGGGCATAGCCGTGCCGCTCGATGAGGCGCGCGAACGCCGGCAGGTCGCCCCGCCGGGCGTAGTGCTCCACGAACTCGAAATTCACCTCGTTCAGCTCGAGGAAAAGAAGCCGCTTCACGGGCGAAATTATGAATGAACTGGGATAATCACGCCCCATGCTGCTCGTGACCGGGGGCGCGGGCTTCATCGGCTCCAATTTCGTTCTGTCGACGATTGCGGAGACCGGCGAGCCGATCGTCAACCTCGACAAGCTTACCTACGCCGGACGCCGCGAAAACCTTGCATCGCTGGAAGGACGCAGGGAGCACCTGTTCGTCCACGGCGACATCTGCGACCGCGCGCTCGTGCGCCGGCTGCTCGAGACGCACCGGCCGCGCGCCATGGTGCACTTCGCCGCGGAAAGCCACGTTGACCGCTCCATCGCCGGACCGGCGGATTTCGTGCAGACCAACGTGGTCGGAACGTGGTCGCTCCTGGAAGAGGCGCGGCAGTACTGGGAGAAGGACCGGCCGCCTTTCCGGTTCCTCCATGTCTCCACCGACGAGGTTTACGGCTCCCTCGGGCCCTCCGATCCGCCTTTCACCGAAGCGTCGCCCTACGCACCCAACAGTCCTTACGCCGCCTCCAAGGCCTCGAGCGACCATCTCGTGCGCGCGTACCACCACACCTACGGCCTGCCGACGATCACCACGAACTGCTCGAACAACTACGGCCCGTATCAGTTCCCGGAAAAACTCATCCCGCTCATGATTCGCAACGCGGCTGCCGGCAAGCCGTTGCCGGTCTACGGCGACGGGGCCAACGTCCGGGATTGGCTGTACGTGCCCGACCACTGCGAAGCGCTGCGCCTCGTGCTCGAAAAAGGACGGATCGGCGAGACCTACAACGTGGGAGGAAACGCAGAGCGCAGGAACATCGACGTCGTGAAGCAGATCTGCGCGTTGCTCGACGAATACAAACCCTGTGCAACGCCCTATGCCTCACTGATCAGCTTTGTCACGGACCGGCCCGGGCATGATCGTCGATATGCAATCGACAGCTCGAAGATCGGCCGCGAGCTTGGCTGGCGCGCGAAAGAGAGTTTCGAAAGCGGCCTTCGCAAGACCGTCCGGTGGCACCTGGAGAACCCATGAAAGGCATCATCCTCGCCGGCGGCTCCGGGACCCGGCTTGCACCGATGACGCAGGTGCTGTCCAAGCAGCTGCTGCCGGTCTACGACAAGCCGATGGTCTATTACCCGCTCTCGACGCTGATGCTCGCCGGCATCCGGGAGATTCTGGTGATCTCGACGCCCCAGGACACGCCGCGTTTCCGCGAGCTGCTGGGCGACGGCAGGCACTGGGGGCTGCGGCTTTCGTACGCGGTGCAGGAAAAGCCGCAGGGCATCGCGCAGGCGTTCCTCGTCGGCCGCAACTTCATCGGCCAGGACCGCGTGGCCCTCGTGCTCGGCGACAACGTCTTCTACGGGCATGACCTCCCCATGCTCCTGCGCAGCGCGATGCGAAAGAAACAGGGCGCGACGATCCTCGCCTATCCGGTCGAGCGCCCGGAGCGCTATGGCGTGGTGGAGTTCGACGGCAGCGGGAAGGCGGTCGGCATCGAGGAGAAGCCCGCGAAGCCGCGCTCCCGGTACGCCGTCGTCGGACTCTATTTCTACGACAGCCGGGTGGTGGAGATCGCGTCGCGCCTCAAGCCCTCGAAGCGCGGGGAGCTCGAGATCACCGACGTCAACCGGGCCTACCTCAAGCGCGGCGAGCTGGATGTCCTGCCGATGGGCCGCGGCTTCGCATGGCTCGACACCGGGACGCCGGCATCGCTCCTGGAGGCCTCGCAGTTCATCGAGACGATCGAGCGCCGCCAGGGATTGAAGATCGCCTGTCCGGAGGAAGTCGCCTACCGCATGGGCTTCATCGCGGCCGCGCAGCTGAAGGCGCTGGCGAAGACGTTCGGCGGCAACGCTTACGGCGCCTACTTGCAGCGCGTCCTGTCCGACAAGGTTTTCGAATGAACGTCATCCGTACGGATCTTCCGGACGTCCTGATCCTCGAGCCCCGGGTCTTCGAAGATTCCCGCGGCGCCGTCTGGGAAAGCTACAACCGCCGAGCATTCGCCAGTGCCACCGGCGTCGACGTCGAGTTCATGCAGGACAACCATTCGCGCTCGCGCCGCAACGTCCTGCGCGGACTGCACTACCAGGCCGGCCGGGCGCAGGGAAAGCTCGTGCGCGTCGTGCGTGGCGAGATCTTCGATGTCGCGGTCGACCTGCGCCGGTCCTCGCCCGCGTTCCGGCGCTGGGTGGGTTTCACGCTCTCTGACCGCGGACCCGGCATGGCGTGGATCCCGCCCGGGTTCGCGCATGGCTTCTACGCGCTCACGGATGCTGAAGTGATCTACAAGTTGACGGACTACTACGCGCCCGAGCTCGAGCGGGTCCTGCTGTGGAGCGACCCCGGCATCGGCGTGCAATGGCCGTGCGAAGCGCCGTCCCTGTCCGAGCGCGATCGATCAGGTGCGCCGTTTGCCGAAGCGGACGCCTATCCGTGAAGCTTCGCCGGGCTGCACTCGGCGCGGTCGCGCTGGCGATCTGTGCGGCCGGGACGCTCTACTACCATCAGGTCGACAAGGCCGTGACCGCTGAAGACGCTGCCTATATTCCCCGCTATGTAGCGGCCGGACCGCATTTGGAGAAGGCCGGCTACGAGGCGCAGATCCGCTTCATCGAGCAGGCGCAGCGCGCGGTCCTGAACGCGGCGCCGAGGCAGAAGGGCCTTCCTTATCGCCAGCCGAGGGAGCCGAAGCAGCTGCTCGAAGCCGGGAACGGCGCGTGTTACGACCGCAGCCGCGCCATCGAAAAGATCCTGACCCATCACGGGTTCGAGACGCGGCACGTGTTCCTTCTTTCGACCGAGGCCACCGGCTCGGCCCTGAAGTCGCTGCTCAAGCCCGGCGTTTCCTCGCATGCCGTGACGGAAGTGAGGACCGAGAAGGGTTGGGTAGTCGTGGACTCGAACTCGGCCTGGATGTCGATCGCGAAGGACGGCCGGCCGGTTGCCATGCGGGAGATCCAGCGCGGCGGGGTCGGCCGCTTCGCGAACCAGCCGGCGGAACCCATTTTTTTCGGCCCGTTCACGTTCGTCTATGGCCTTTATTCGCGCCATGGATATTTCTATGCGCCGTACAACCCGATTCCCGACGTGAACTATCGGGAACTGCTCTACAACTTGACGGACCGGGGCGGCCCTTGAGCACGAAGACGCTCGTCACCGGCGTCACCGGGCAGGTCGGCGCCGCCCTGCTGCGCGTGCTGGACGGCCACGAAGTGCTCGCGGCGGACCGCACGGCCCTCGACCTGGCCGACCCGGACTCCATTGTTGCCGCCCTGCGCTCTGCGCGCCCCGAGGTGGTCCTGAACCCGGCCGCGTTCACATCTGTCGACGGCGCGGAAGAGCAGCCGCAACTCGCCCATGCGATCAACGCGGAAGCGCCGGGAATCCTTGCCCAGGAGGCGAGGCGCCTCGGCGCGCTGCTGGTACATTACTCGACCGACTACGTGTTCGACGGGAGCTTGCGCCGGCCGTACGTCGAATCCGACGTAGCGCATCCGCTGTCCGTCTACGGCAAGTCCAAGCTCGAGGGCGAAGCCCGGGTGCGGGCGAGCGGATGTCGTCACGCGATCCTTCGCACCAGCTGGGTCTACGGAGGCCGAACCAACTTTCCGATGCTCATCGTCGAAAAAGCGAAAAAGAACGAAGCGCTGCGGGTCGTCGCCGACCAGACTGGCGTGCCGACCTGGGCGGCCGACCTCGCCCGCCTGACGCGGGAAGTCATCCGAAAGGATGCATTGGGGACCTGGCACGCGAGCGCCGGCGGAGAGGTGACGCGCTACGCGTACGCCGTGGAGGTGCTCCGCCTTGCCGGCATCGCGGCGAGCGTCGAGCCGATTGCGACTTCCCAGTTTCCTTCGCCGGCGCAACGCCCCGCGTATTCGGCGCTGGACAGCAGCGCGCTTGAGCGCGAGACCGGCATCCCGGCGATCGGCCCGTGGCGCGAGCGCCTCGCCGCCTATCTCGGAGGGGCAGCATGAAGGTCCTCCTGACGGGCGCGGCGGGTTTCATCGGCATGCATTGCGCGGAGCGGCTGCTGGCGCGCGGCGATACGGTCGTCGGTGTCGACAACCTGAACGACTACTACGACGTCGCGCTGAAGGAAGCGCGGCTCGTCCGCCTGCAGAAGCACCCGGGCTTCGGCTTCGCCAGGATCGACATCGCGGATCGCCCGGCCATGGAGGCGCTCTTCGCGCACGAGAAGCCGCAGCGCGTGATCCATCTCGCCGCGCAGGCGGGCGTGCGCTATTCGCTCCTCAATCCCCATTCCTACGTGCAGAGCAACCTCGTGGGATTCATCAACGTCCTCGAGGGCTGCCGCCACCACCACGTCGAGCACCTGGTGTACGCCTCGAGCTCGAGCGTGTACGGCGCGAACCGCGAGCTGCCCTTCTCGGTGCACCAGAACGTGGACCACCCGCTCTCGCTCTACGCCGCGACGAAGAAGGCGAACGAGCTGATGGCGCACACGTACTCGCACCTCTACCGGCTGCCGACCACGGGCTTGCGCTTCTTCACCGTGTACGGGCCGTGGGGCCGTCCCGACATGGCGCTCTTCCTCTTCACCAAGGCGATCCTGGAAGGACGCCCTATCGACGTCTTCAACAACGGCAGGATGCGGCGCGACTTCACGTTCATCGACGACATCGCCGACGGCGTCATCCGCTCGATGGACCGAGTCGCAGCGCCCGATGCCGCGTTCGATCCGGCGAAGCCGGACCCGGCGACGAGCGACGCGCCCTGGCGGGTCTACAACATCGGCAACCACGAGCCGGTCGAGCTGCTGCGCTACATTCAGGAGATCGAGGAAGCGCTCGGGAAGAAGGCGGTCAAGAACCTGCTGCCGATGCAGCCCGGCGACGTGACGGAAACGTTCGCCGACATCGAGGCGCTCAAGATGGACATCGGATTTGCGCCGAGAACCCCGGTACGGGAAGGCGTGCGCCGGTTCGTCGATTGGTATCGTGCGTTCTACGGTGTGTCATAATCGCGCCCCTTCGGATTTAGCCGGCGAATCAAAGACGTGGATCCAAAGCACCAACTCCTGAGCCGCCTCGCGGACAAGCAGGCCGTCATCGGAATTCTCGGCCTCGGCTACGTCGGGCTGCCGCTCATGCTGCGCTTTTCGGAAGTCGGGTTCCGCGTGCTCGGCATCGACATCGATCGCGCCAAGGTCGATGCGCTCAACGCCGGCAAGAGCTACATCGAGCACATCAAGCCGGCGGCGATCGCCGGCGCGCGCAAGAAAGGCTTCGAGGCGACCGCGGACTTCGCGCGCGCGAAGGAGGCCGACGCGCTCATCATCTGCGTGCCGACGCCGCTCGATGCGCATCGCGAGCCGGACCTGAGCTACGTGATCGGCACCACGGAAGCCATCGTGCCGCACCTGCGCGCCGGACAGCTCGTCTCGCTCGAGAGCACCACCTATCCGGGCACGACCGAAGAGGAGCTCAGGCCGCGCATCGAGAAGGCGGGCTGGACCATCGGCAAGGATGTGTTCCTGGTGTTTTCGCCGGAGCGCGAGGACCCGGGCAACCCGAATTTCGAGACGCGGACCATCCCGAAGGTGTGCGGCGGCACGACGCCCGATTGCCTCGAAGTCGGGCAGGCGCTCTACAAGGTCGCGATCGAGAAGGTCATCCCGGTCAGCTCCACGCAGGCGGCGGAGATGACGAAGCTGCTCGAGAACATCCACCGCGCGGTCAATATCGGCCTGGTCAACGAGATGAAGGTCGTCGCCGACCGCATGGGCATCGACATCCACGAGGTGATCCGCGCCGCCGCGACCAAGCCCTTCGGCTTCGTGCCGTACTGGCCCGGCCCCGGCCTCGGCGGCCACTGCATCCCGATCGACCCCTTCTATCTTTCCTGGAAGGCGCGCGAGTACGGCGTGCATACCCGGTTCATCGAGCTGGCGGGCGAGATCAACAGCGCGATGCCGCAATGGGTCGTATCCAAGTGCACCGACGCGCTCAACGAGCGGGGTCGCGCGCTGAAGGGATCCAGGATCCTCGTGCTCGGCATCGCGTACAAGAAGAACGTGGACGACATGCGCGAGTCCCCGGCCGTGGAGTTGATGGAGCTGCTCGCCGCCAAGGGCGCGCAGGTCGAGTATTCCGATCCGCACGTCCCGGTCTTCCCGCCGCTTCGCAAGCACCACTTCGAGCTGAAGAGCCTCCCCGTCACGCCCGAGAACCTTTCCCGCTTCGACCTCGTGCTGCTGGCCACGAACCACGACGCGTTCGACTATCCGCTGATCCAGAAGCATGCCAGGCTGATCGTCGATACGCGCGGCGTGTACCTCGAGCGCTCGCCGAACGTGGTGAAGGCATGAGCCTTCGGACGTTCCAGCCGATCACCGGACGGCGCATCCGCTTCGCGCTCGTCGGTTGCGGCCGCATTTCGAAGAACCACATCGAGTCGCTCAGGAAGCATTCCGGGGAAGCCGAGCTCGTCGCGGTCTGCGACGTGGAACCCTCGCCCCTGAAGGCTGCCCAGGAAGCGAGCGGGGCGCCCGGGTACCGGGATTACAACGAGCTGCTGCAGAAGAGCAACGCCGACGCAATCGTGCTCGCTACGCCGAGCGGGCTGCACGCGGAGCAGACCATCGCCGCAGCGCAGGCCGGAAAGCACGTCATCACGGAGAAGCCGATGGCGACGCGCTGGCAGGACGGGAAGCGGATGGTCGCGGCGTGCGACGCGGCGCGGGTGCGCCTCTTCGTCGTCAAGCAGAACCGGCGCAACGCGACGCTGCAGCTCCTGAAGCGCGCCATCGACGAGGACCGCTTCGGACGCATCTACATGGTCTCGGTCAACGTGTTCTGGAACCGGCCGCAGTCCTACTACGACAGCGCCAAGTGGCGCGGCACATGGGAGTTCGACGGCGGCGCGTTCATGAACCAGGCGAGCCACTACGTCGACCTCCTCGACTGGATGATCGGCCCGGTCGAGAGCGTGCAGGCCTACACCGCGACGCTGGCGCGGGACATCCAGGTCGAGGACACGGGCGTGATGGCGCTGCGCTGGAGGAACGGCGCCCTCGGCACGATGAACGTCACCATGCTCGCCTATCCGAAGAACTTCGAGGGCTCGATCACCGTCTTCGGCGAGAAGGGCACCGTGCGGATCGGCGGCATGGCGGTCAACGAGATCCAACACTGGGAATTCGCCGACAAGCGCCCGGAAGACGAGAAGGTGAAGGAGGCGAGCTACCAGACGACGTCGGTCTACGGCTTCGGCCACCCGCTCTACTACGAGAACGTGATCAAGACCCTGCGCGGCGAGGCCGAGGCCGAAACGGACGGCCGGGAGGGCCTGAAGTCGCTCGAGCTCCTCATCGCCACCTACCTTTCAGCACGGGACGGCAGCCGCGTGAACCTGCCGCTCGAATACTGAAGGCACCCTTGAGGGGCATTCCCGCGGCATTGGGTTATGCAGCCAATGCCTTCAGCGTGCTCCTGCTGGCCGCGGCGCTGCTCGCCTACTTGCGCCTGCCCTTCGCCGGCTTCCCGGTCGTCGCGGCGTCCCTTGCGTTCGCGACCCTGGGTCTTTCCGCCACGCTGCTCCTGCTGCGCCCCAGCCGCAAAGCCGCGTTCGACTTCATGTTCGGCATCGTCGCGGTGGGCGCGCTTGCGGCCAGCATGATTCTCACCGGTCTCGTTCCCGCCCGTGAAGCGTATCGGCAGGAGCGTCGCCACGGCGAACGCCTGTTTCGCCATTCCCTTCCGGGCGACCTGCAGCTCTTCCTGAACGGCTTCGACAAGGCGTCGCTGCGCTCGTTCGATGACCTGATTCCGGCGGCCGAGGGGTACCAGGAGCGCTGGGCACCGGCGCTGCATTCCCAGGGCTTCAGCCCGAACGAGGCTCGAGCGATCAGCCTCATGCTGTTCGCTTCCACGCTGTGGGCGTACGGCAACACCGACGAGGGTATCGGCTGCATCGGACAGAACAAGAACAACAACTGGCGGCCCGAACCGGCGGATTTCGAAGCCGTGAGGCGGACGGCGATCGGCTGCTGCAACGATTTCGCCTACATGCTGTCCTTCCTGCTGAGCCGCCAGGGTTTCGAGAACCGGTACGTGCTGCTGCCCGGACACATCTTCAACGAGGCGAAAATCGATGGCCGCTGGTCGGCGCTCGACGCCAACACCAACCTCTTCACGACCGCGCCCTGGCACCGCGGAGGCGCCCCGGACGCGCGAGTGCACGTGTTCCCGCATCCGGGCTCGGAGCGGGGTCGCCTGCGCAACGTGCGCATCGCGCCCATGCAAGGCTACCTTTCCAACCTGTTCCTGATCGGGCCCTGGCACAAGGGCCAGCTCCTGCAGGGCCGGCCGGTCGATTCGAAGGCAAGGATGGACGTGCTGGATCATCCGGCGGCATACATCGAGGACCAGCCATGGGAGTAACGATCCATCCGTCTGCAATCGTGGACGAAGGGGCGCGAATCGGCGAAGGCACGCGCATCTGGCACTTTGTCCACGTGTGCGCCGGCGCGCGCATCGGCAAGGGCTGCTCCCTGGGGCAGAACGTGTTCGTCGGCAACCGCGTCGTGATCGGGGACAACGTCCGCATCCAGAACAACGTTTCCGTGTACGACGAGGTGACGCTCGAGGACGACGTGTTCTGCGGGCCGAGCATGGTCTTCACGAACGTGTACAACCCCCGCTCGGCGATCTCGCGCAAGGACGAATACCGCAAGACCCTCGTGAAGCGCGGCGCGACCCTCGGTGCCAACTGCACCATCGTCTGCGGCGTGACCATCGGCGAGCACGCCTTCATCGGCGCCGGCGCAGTGGTGAACCGCGACGTGCCGGCCTTCGCCCTGATGCTCGGCGTGCCGGCACGGCAGAGGGGGTGGATGAGTCGCTTCGGCGAGCAGCTCGACCTCCCGCTCACGGGAGATGGCGCCGCGCGCTGCGCACACACCGGCGAGCGCTACCGCCTGGCCGGCGGCCGGCTGCAACTTGACGGGGGCGGCTGACGGGGGTCTAATCGCGCGTTCAACAATTGAACGCACCCCCGGTGCTAGACGAAGAAACCCGCTTCCGGCTCCTCCGGCTGCTGCAGGACCATCCCGAGCTTTCGCAGCGCCAGCTGGCGCTGGAGCTCGGAATCAGCGTCGGCAAGGTGAACTACTCGATGCGCGCGCTCCTCGAGCGCGGCCTCGTGAAAGTACGCAATTTCCGGGACAGCCAGAACAAGCTCGCCTACGCGTACTACCTGACGCCGAAGGGCGCCGAGGAAAGGGTGCGGGCAACGGCGCAATTCCTGAAGCGAAAGATGAAGGAATACGAACAGATCCGCGACGAGATCGAGGAGCTCAAGCGGGAAGTCGGGAGAGAGGCGAAGCATGGAGTTCAGTGACCTCAAGGCCCAGTACCGTGCCATCAAGGCGGATGTGGACGCCCGGATCCAGCGCGTGCTCGACCATGGCCAGTACATCATGGGTCCGGAGGTGCGCGAGCTGGAAGAGAAGCTCGAGGCCTACACGGGCGCGCGGCATTGCATCACCGTGGCTTCCGGCACCGAGGCGCTCCTGATCGCCATGATGGCGCTCGACGTCAAGCCCGGCGACGAAGTCATCACCACGCCCTTCACCTTTGCGGCCACGGCGGAGATGATCGCGCTGCTCCGCGCCAAGC
>DASPMF010000184.1:0-3009 GCA_035627155.1 Burkholderiales bacterium
GCGAGACGAGCCCGCGCAATTCCTCGACGGCGAGGAGGCCGGGCGGGGCTGCCTTCGGATCGCTCACCGCCCCAGCTTAGGCCGGGGAATGTGAAGCGGATGTGACGTCAGGACGGTTCGGGTTTCTTGCGGTACAGCACCTTGTGCCCAAGGTTCTGCGGACAGTGTTTGGCGAGCGTGGCGAGATGCCGGGTGACGACCCCGGCGCGGGGTACACGGGGGTTGAGCTCCTGCGGGGCTTCGGTCTGGTGGGGCGCATTCTTCGAGCTGCTGTTCGGCCGGCCCGCGCGAAGATCCGCCGGCGCGGCGGCGCTGGGCGGGGCCGTGATTGCCGCGACGGCGTACGTCATTGACTACGGCGTGGTAAGCCGGCGCTTCCGCCCGGGGTTCGAGCGCTATCTTTCCACCCGGTCTCTCTTCTGCATCTATGCTTCAATCGCCGCCGCGTTCGCGCTTTCGGCCCACCTAGACCGGCTTTACCACCATCAGGTAGAAGATCGCGATGAACGCGACGAACGCCGGGACGCCCAGCGCCGTCCAGGCGTGGTGAAAGCGCCAGAAGCGTTGCGGCAGCGGCGCGCCTGACGCGGCGGCCGCCTCGGCCATTTCTGCCATGCGGATCTGGATCCACACGACGGGGATCCAGCATGCTCCGGCGACGACGTACAACCCGATCGACCACACGATCCACGTCGCGCTCCACGACAAACCCGCCAGCTCGACCAGCCAGGCGCCGGTGAGCGGTTGCAGGATGGCCGTCGGCGTCGTGAAGAGCCAGTCGGCCACCACGACACGGCGCGTAACCGAAGCGATCGCGCGCGCATCCCCCTGGCGGTTGGTGAAGAACATGTAGAAGGCGGAGCCCAGCCCCGTGCCGAAGAGCACCGTTGAAGACAGCACGTGCAGCCACTTGACCGTCAGGTAGTCCATCGCTCGCCCGGCTCGAGTTCGTGGAGGAGCAGGATGGCGGCCAGCAGCGGCACGTTCTTGAGCAGCGGACCGAACGGATGCAGCCAGTACTCGGGAAGGAAAAAGGCGATCAGCGTGCTGTACCCCGCGATGAGCGCCATCTGGGCGCGCCACAGCCAGCGCCGCCACTTCCCCGAAACGAGATAGACACCGGCGCCGAAGGCCAAGTCCAGAACAGCAGCGCCGTAGAGCGCTACCCAAGCCACCGCGCCGCCGAGCCCTACGCGTGCGAGCATGGAAAGGCTCTCCTCCGTCGGATAGATCCCGAGGGACAAGATACCCGTGACCAACCAGATGAGCGCGACGGCCGCACGCAGCAATGGAAGAAGCCAGCCAAGCTGCGCGCGAACCCGGTCAACGCCAAACTGCTCGGGATCCCGCAGCGATACCAACCTCCCGGCTTGCTCCGGAGATGCGGTGTTCCCGCGCGCAAGCATGCGGACCGCCTCCTCGCCGACCGCGAGTCGCACAAGCGACAAAGGGACCGGCACGTACGCCGTCGCAGGCAGTCCCATCCGGTTGCGCAGGCTCGACAACCAGTCCCGCATTGTCAAGGCTCGCGGACCCACAGCGGCGATGGTCGTCCGCCTGACCGCGGGATCGGCGAGGATCCGGACAAGGAGCGCGCACAAGTCGTCGATATGGATAGGCTGGACGCGCTGAAGTCCGTTTCCCGGAAGCGGAATCACCGGCAAGGACGCGAGCGTGGCCAGCTGACCGGCGCTGCCTCCCCCGGCACCGAACACGATCGAGGGCTGCACGATCACCCAGTCCAGGCCGCTCGCACGCAGGAAATCGTCCGCAGCCTTCTTGGAAAGGTGGAACTGCGCCGTTGCGGCGCCATCCGCGCCGAGCGCCGATATCTGGACGACGGTGCGAACGCCGGACTTCTCGCAAGCGGCAAATAGAGCGCGTGGACCGGCGTCGTGAACGGCGGCGAGGCGCGCAGCGGACGCGCGGAAAATCCCGGCTGCGTTGACGACGGCGTGGATGCCTTCGAGGCGCGGCGTCCAGGCCTCCGGCAGCAGGTCGCGCGAGTAGTCGAAGCGCAGGTCGCTCTCTCGGTCGGGGAAGCGGAGGCAGCGAACCACCTCGTGTCCGGCGGCCTCGAGCGCCCGCGCGGCGTGCCGCCCGATAAACCCGGATGCGCCGACCACGAGGATCCTCACGCCGGTTCGTCGGGGTGCGCCGCGGACAAGGGAAGCTGGAGCGTGAACGTGCTGCCCCGACCCGGCTCGCTGACGACGCGGATCTCGCCGCCCAGCAGGCGCGTAAGTTCCCTGCTGATGGAAAGCCCGAGCCCGGTACCGCCGAACTGCCGGCTCGTCGTGCCGTCCGCCTGCTGGAAAGCCTCGAAGATGAGGGCCTGTTTGTCGGGCGGAATCCCGATGCCCGTGTCCTGGATCTCGAATTCGATCCCGGACCGGCCGGATTGCGTCGGTCTCGCGTGGAGCGTGACTGCGCCTTCGCGCGTGAACTTGAAGGCGTTCGAAAGCAGATTCTTCAGGACTTGCTTGAGCCTTGCCGCATCGGTGCGGATCACCGGCGGTAGCGCGGAATCGAATTCCACCGCGAACCGCAGGCCCTTGTCGTGCGCGACCTGGCGAAACGTACGCTCCAGATCCGCGCGCACCTCGTCGAGCCGGGCCGGGGCAAGGTGGAGCGACGTCACGGCCCCGGACTCAATGCGAGCGAGGTCCAGCAGGTCATTGATCAGCGCCAGGAGATCCATCCCGGAGGCATGGATGGTCTGGGCGAACTGCACCTGCTTGGGCGTCAGGTTGCCGCCCACGTTGTCGGCCAGCAGGCGGGCCAGGATGAGCAGGCTGTTCAGCGGCGTGCGCAACTCGTGCGACATGTTGGCGAGGAACTCGGACTTGTACCGGTTCGCCGCTTCGAGGTGCTGCGCGTTGTTCAGGAGCGCCTGCTGCGCCTCGAGCAAGGCCTTTTTCTGGCGTTCCAGGATCTGGGTCTGCTCTTCGAGCCGCACATTGCTCTGTTCGAGATCGCCTTGCTGGATCTCGAGCTGGGTTTGCGACT
>DASPMF010000185.1:0-6968 GCA_035627155.1 Burkholderiales bacterium
CCTCGCCAGGCACGGTGCGGTCAGCGAGGAAACCGCGGGCGCCATGGTCGAAGGCGCGCTCGCCCGCAGCCACGGCAGCGTGGCGCTTTCGATCACGGGCATTGCGGGTCCGACGGGTGGCACGCCGGCAAAGCCGGTCGGCACGGTGTGCTTCGGCTGGATGGTGAAAGGCGGCGAGCCCGTGACGCAGACGCGGGTATTCGAGGGCGATCGCGAGGAAGTTCGCCGGCGATCGGTCGTCCATGCCCTCGAAAAGGTACTGGAGTTGCTTGACCATGCCTGAAGCAACCCCAACATAGGCGCATGGCCACCGTCCGTCCCGCAGCCGTCGCAGGCCTCTTCTACCCGGGCGAGCCGCGCGCCCTTGCGTCCGAAGTGGAGGAACTCCTGGGCGGGGTCGAGCAGCTGGCGCCGCGGCTCGGCTACCCGAAGGCGATCATCGTTCCACACGCCGGCTACATCTATTCCGGACCGGTCGCGGCGCGCGCCTACGACGAGATCGGTCCGGCGCGCGGCACGGTGCGGCGCGTCGTGCTGCTCGGGCCGACGCACCGGGTCGCCGTGCGCGGGCTTGCACTGCCCGGTGCGGATTTTTTCGAGACGCCGCTCGGGCGCATTCCCGTGGACGCAGCGGCTCTCGAGTCGCTGCGCACGGTGGCCGGGGTCGTCGTCAGCGCCCAGGCGCACGCGATGGAGCACTCGCTGGAAGTGCAGCTGCCGTTCCTGCAGCGCGCGCTCGGCACCTTTTCGCTCGTGCCGCTCGCCATCGGCATGGCGAGCGCCGCCGAGGTCGCCGCAGTGCTGGAGAAGCTGTGGGGCGGCCCCGAGACGCTCATCGTGGTCTCCACCGACCTGTCGCACTACCACCCATACGAGCAGGCGCGAGCGATCGACGGCGCTACGATCGACAAGATCGAGCGGTTCTCGACCGAAATCAGCCACGACGAGGCTTGCGGGGCGACGCCCCTGGCCGGGCTGCTGCAGCTCGCCAGGTCCAAGGGGCTGGCCGTGGAGCGCCTCGCGGCCTGCAACTCGGGCGACACCGCGGGAAGCAAGGACCGCGTGGTGGGCTATTCCTCCTTCGCGCTGTACGAGCCGGGCGCTCGCGTGGCCGCGGAGGCGGCCGGGCCGGTGCTGCTTCGCATCGCGCGCGAGGCGATCGCGTGCGGCCTCGCGAAGAAAGCGCAAACGCTGCCGGCCGATCCCTGGTTGCGACTCGCCGGGGCCACGTTCGTCACGCTGACCCAGGACGGACGGCTGCGGGGGTGCATCGGAAGCCTCGAGGCGGTGCGGGCGCTCGGCGAGGACGTCGCGCAGAACGCGCTCGGCGCGGCGTTTCGCGACCCGCGTTTCCCGCCGCTCGGCGATCCGGAGTGGTCGTCGTGCCGGGTCGAGGTTTCGCTGCTGTCCGCCCCGAAGCCGATCCGCTTCGCGGACGAGGCCGACCTTCTCGCGCAGGTCGTGCCGGGCGAGGACGGGATCATCCTCGGATGCGACGGCCGGCGCGCCACGTTCCTGCCGCAGGTCTGGGAGAGCCTTCCGGACAGGAAGCGGTTCCTGGCCGAGCTGGTGCGCAAGTCCGGCCTTCCTTCCGAGACGCGACTCGGCCGTTGCAAGGTTTGGCGCTACAGGGTGGCGAAATTCCATGAAAGGTAAGTGGTGGCATCCGCTTCCGGACGGGCGGGTGCAGTGCGACCTGTGCCCGCGGGACTGCAAGCTGCACGAGGGGCAGCGCGGCTTGTGCTTCGTGCGCAAGATCGAAGGCGGCGAGATGGTGCTCACCACCTACGGCCGCTCCTCCGGGTTCTGCGTCGATCCGGTGGAAAAGAAGCCGCTCAACCACTTCTATCCGGGCACCAGCATCCTTTCGTTCGGCACCGCGGGCTGCAACCTAGCCTGCAAGTTCTGCCAGAACTGGGACATCTCGAAGTCGCGCGAGATGGACCGGCTGCAGGATGCGGCGAGCCCCGAGGCGATCGCCGACGCCGCCCTGCGGCTCGGCTGCAGGTCCGTCGCCTTAACCTACAACGACCCGGTGATCTTCGCGGAGTACGCGATGGACATCGCGGACGCATGCCGTGCGAAGGGCGTGAAGGCCGTCGCCGTGACGGCCGGGTACATCCATCCGGAGCCGCGACGCGAGTTCTACGCGAGGATGGACGCCGCCAACGTGGACCTCAAGGCCTTCACCGACGACTTCTACTGGAAGGTGTGCGGCGGCCGCCTGCAGCCGGTGCTCGACACGCTGGTGTACCTCGTCAAGGAAACGCAGGTCTGGACAGAGATCACCACGCTGCTCATTCCCGGCAAGAACGACTCCGACGAGGAATTGCGGGCGCAGTGCAAGTGGATCCGCGCGAACCTCGGGCCGGATGTCCCCCTGCACTTCACCGCGTTCCATCCGGACTGGAAGATGGACGACATCGGGCCGACGCCGCCCGCGACGCTCACCCGGGCGCGCGAGATCGCGCAGCTCGCCGGGCTGAACTACGTCTATACCGGGAACGTGCACGATGAAACCGGCGGCTCGACCTACTGCCCTGCGTGCGAAAATCCGGTGATCGTGCGCGACTGGTACAACATCAAGGCGTACCACCTGAGCGATGCGGGCGCCTGCGGGCATTGCGGCGCTTCGATTGCCGGGCGGTTCGGCAAGTTCGGCAAGCCGTTCGGCGCGCGCAGGATTCCCGTGCGCCTCCAGCAGGAAAAAGAATTCTTCTAAGGGCAGGATCGGCAAGCTGGCTGGCCGCGCTCTGCTCGAGCCGGGTCCTCGCAGCCACCTGGTTCGTCGCCTACTCCGCAGTCCTCCCCCTTACGCAGGCGGAGTGGGGACTGAGCGGGAGCGAGGCGGGCATGGTGCAGGCCGCGTTCCACCTCGGCTACCTGACCTCGCTCTTCATCGTCGGCTTCATCGCCGACCACTTCGGCGCGAAGCGCGCCTACATCACCACCGGCGTCGCGGCCTGCCTGAGCCCATGGCTTTTCGTCTTCCTCGCCGACGGTTTCTGGTCCGCCGTCTGGCTGCATGCGCTGACCGGGCTTTGCCAGGGCGGCTCGTACACGCCGGCGCTCGCGCTCATCAACGACAACGTGGCGCGCGAGCGCCGCGGGCGGGCGATGGGCTACCTGATCGCGGGCTCGAGCGCGGGCTACGCGATGTGCCTTGCGCTCGCCGGCTTCGCGCTGCAGTTCACCGGCTGGCGGGGCGCGCTTGCCGCGGTCGCCGCGCTACCCGTGCTTTCGTGGCTGCTCGGCGTCTGGATCCTGCGCGGAACCGAGAACCGCATCCATCCGCGCCCGGCGGGCGAATCGCTTTTCGGCGCGTTGCCGGCAGTGTGGCGCAACCGGCGGGGCATGCTGTCGATCTGGGGCTACAGCGCTCATAACTGGGAGCTGCTGGGCATCTGGGCCTGGCTTCCCGCGTTCCTGACCGCGGCGTTGCTCCATCGGGGCAGTTCCACGCTCGAGGCGGCGGGGCTTGCGCTCGCGCTGAGCAGTCTCACCTACGTGGCGAATATCGCGGGCTCGATCATCGGCGGGACGATGGCCGACCGCTGGGGACGCACGCAGACCATCCTCGTCTGGTCCACGGTAAGCCTCGCGCTCTCGTTCACCATCGGCTGGCTGATCGCCCTGCCGATCGCGCTGCTGGTCGCCCTGTCGTGCCTGTACAACTTCGCCGGCATCGCCGACTCCTCGACGCATTCGCTGGTGCTCGCGGAGAGCGTGGCGCCGCACTACCTGGGCGTCGCGTATGCGGTTCGCTCGGTGATCGGCTTCGGAGCCGGCGTGATCAGCCCGGTGGTCTTCGGCTGGGCGCTCGACCTGGCCGGGGCGGGAAAGGCGCCCGGGAACGCGTTCGGCTGGGGGATCGCCTGGGCGACGCTCGGGCTGGGCGGATTGCTAGGGCCCCTCGCGACCTGGAAGCTCCAGCGTGAGCAGCGCCGGTAAGGGTCACGCCACTGCGCTCGGCGCCGGCGCGGTGCTCCTCTGGTCGGTTCTCGCGCTCCTGACCGTCGGCGCAAGCCGCGTGCCGCCGTTCCAGCTCCTGGCGCTCTCCTTCGCGATTGCAACCGCCCTCGGGTTCTTTCTTTCACTCCACAGGAACAAACCGCTTTTGAGCGCGATCAGGGATCATCCAGGCGCTGCCTTGCTCACGACCGGAGCCCTGGCGGGCTATCACTTCTTCTATTTCGTGGCGCTACGCACGGCGCCGGCGGTGGACGCGAGCCTCATCGCGTACCTCTGGCCGCTGCTCATCGTGGTGTTCGCGGGTCTCGCCCACGGCGGCCTTCGCGCCGCGCACCTCGCGGGCGCAGTGCTCGGCCTCGCCGGCGCGTGGCTCCTGCTGTCGGCGCGGGGAAACCTCGAGCTCGATTCAGCCTACGCCGTTGGGTACGGCGCGGCGGTCGCGTGCGCGCTCATCTGGTCGAGCTATTCGGTCGCGAACCGGCGCTTCGCCCATGCACCCGTGGAGGTCGTGACGGTCGCCTGCGCCGCGACCGCGCTGCTCGGCCTTGCCCTTCATGCCGGATTGGAAAGCTGGTACGTGCCTTCCACTCGCGAGTGGCTGTTCGTCGCCCTGCTCGGGCTGGGGCCGGTCGGCGCGGCGTTCTTCCTCTGGGACTACGGCACCAAGCATGGCAACCTGGCGCTGCTCGGCGTCACGTCGTATGCCGCGCCGGTTCTCTCGACGGTGTTCCTCGTCCTCGCGGGGACCGCGGCGCCGACGTGGCAGCTCGCCCTGTCAGCGCTGCTGGTCGCGGGCGGCGCCGCCCTCGCTTCGCGGAAGGCATGAAGCCCTATTCCGAGGCATGCGAGCGCAATCGCGGGCCCATCCTCACGGTGCTCAAGCGGGTGCTGCGCGAAAGCCGGCTCGTGCTGGAGATCGGCTCGGGGACGGGGCAGCACGCGGCGTACTTCGCGACGGCGCTGCCGCACCTCGTCTGGCAGGCGAGCGATGTCGCGGCGCACCTGCCGGGGATCCGCGAATGGGGCGTCGAGCCGATCGAGCTGGACGTAGAGGGCGCGTGGCCGCCGATTGACGCCGACGCGGCCTTCAGCGCCAACACGTGCCACATCATGTCGTGGCCGCAGGTGGAGAAGATGTTCGCCGGGCTGGGCGCGATCGCCACGCTCAAGACCTTGTGCCTGTATGGGCCCTTCAACTACGGCGGCAGGCACACGTCCGAAAGCAACGCGCGCTTCGACGCGATGCTGCGCACACGCGACCCGCTCAGCGGCTTGCGCGACTTCGAGGCGGTGGTCGCGCTGGCGAAGGAGCACGGCATGGCGCTGCAGGAAGACAACGCCATGCCGGCGAACAACCGGCTGCTCGTCTTCAGCCGGTGATGCGCGGCCGCTAGTCCTTCATCAGCAGGTGCATGAGGGACGATGTGTCCCAGCGCTTGCCGCCGCGCGCCTGGATGTGGGCGTAGAACTGGTCCACGAGCGCGGTCACGGGCAGGCGCGCGCCGGTCTTCTTCGCCTCGTCGAGGCAGATGCCGAGGTCCTTGCGCATCCAGTCCACGGCGAAGCCGAAGCCGTCGAACTTCACCTCGTTCATCTGCTTCCAGCGGTTCTCCATCTGCCAGGACTGCGCCGCGCCCTTGGAGATGACGGAGATGACCTTCTCCAGGTCGAGGCCGGATTTCTTCGCAAAGGCGAGCCCTTCCGAGAGGCCCTGGACGAGGCCCGCGATGCAGATCTGGTTGACCATCTTGGTGATCTGGCCGGCGCCGGGGCCGCCGATGAGGGCCGCCATCTTGGCGTACACGTCGATCACCGGCTTCGCCTTCGCGAACGTCGCCTCCTCGCCGCCGCACATGATGCCGAGCTGGCCGTTCTGCGCGCCGGCCTGGCCGCCCGAAACGGGCGCGTCGATGAATCCGATGCCGCGCTTCTTCGTCTCTTCGAACAGTTCCCTGGCGATCACCGCCGACGCCGTCGTGTGGTCCACGAGCACGGCGCCTTTCTTCATGCCGGCGAGGGCGCCGTTGTCTCCATAGACGACCGAGCGGATGTCGTCGTCGTTGCCGACGCACATCATCACGAAATCGCAGTCCTTGGCCGCCTCGCGGGGGGTGGCGGCGTGCTTGCCGCCGTACTCCTTCGCCCATTGCTCGGCCTTCGCGCGCGTGCGGTTGTAGACCGTCACGTCATGTCCGCCTTTTTTCAGCAGATGGCCCGCCATGGGATAGCCCATCACGCCCAGTCCAAGGAAGGCTGCTTTTGCCATCGTCTTGTCTCCTAAAGGGTTTTGGTAAGTTGACAGGCCCCGGTCAACCGCCCCACAATACTGGGCGTTTATACAGTATCCGGTGTTGGCCCAGCACGAGCTGCCGTAGATGCCGACCTAAAACAAGAGGTACAGGAAATGGATGACAACAAGTCTAAGGCATTAGCCGCCGCGCTTTCCCAGATCGAGAAGCAGTTCGGCAAGGGCTCGATCATGAAGATGGACGACGCGGCGATCAAGGACATCGAGGTGGTGTCCACCGGCTCGCTCGGCCTCGACCTCGCGCTCGGCGTCGGCGGCCTGCCGCGCGGACGCGTGGTGGAGATCTACGGGCCGGAGTCCTCGGGCAAGACCACGCTGACGCTGCAGGTGATCGCCGAGATGCAGAAGGCCGGCGGCACCGCGGCCTTCATCGACGCGGAGAACGCGCTCGACATCTCCTACGCCGCCAAGCTCGGCGTAAAGACCGAGGACCTCCTCATCTCGCAGCCCGACACCGGCGAGCAGGCGCTCGAGATCGCCGACATGCTGGTTCGCTCCGGCGCGGTCGACGTCATCGTCATCGACTCGGTGGCTGCGCTCACGCCCAAGGCCGAGATCGAGGGCGAGATGGGCGAGCCGCAGATGGGCCTGCAGGCGCGCCTCATGAGCCAGGCGCTGCGCAAGCTCACCGGCAACATCAAGCGCACCAACACGCTGGTGATCTTCATCAACCAGATCCGCATGAAGA
>DASPMF010000186.1:0-26267 GCA_035627155.1 Burkholderiales bacterium
CTCCCCGCCTCCCGTCAAGGGCATCGCTATACGGAGCACGGCTATGCGGCCGCGCGCGCCATGGCGGCGTGGAAGGCGCGCGTGCGCAGCGCCTGGCCGGGGGTGCAAGCGAGGCGGGTGGATGCCCCGCGGCAGCGCATCCAGTACGGGGAAAGCATCCCGGTCGAGATCGCCGTCCGGCTGAACGGGCTCGCGACCACCGACGTGCGGGTGGAGCTGCTCCTGTCGCGCGAACCGCGCGACCAGGTGCACAGCCACGAGCTGCACGCCGTGGGCGCGCTCGATTCCGGCGAGCACCGCTTTGCCCTGGAGCTGCGTCCCGGGCTCGCCGGCAAGCTCGACTACCGCATCCGGATCTATCCGCATCATGAGCTGCTGACGCACCCCTTCGAGCTCGGCCTCACGACCTGGGTGTAGCGCGGCTTTTAGGAGAGATGGCCATGCGCAAGCAGCCAAGGAACACGGTCTGCCTCTGGTACGACGGCGATGCCGAAGACGCGGCGCGCTTCTATGCGAGGACCTTTCCCGATTCGTCCGTCGACGCGGTGCACCTCGCGCCGGGAGATTTTCCATCCGGGAAGAAGGGACAGGTCTTGACGGTAGAGTTCACGGTGATGGGAATTCCCTGCCTGGGGCTCAATGGCGGCCCCGCGTTCAAGCACAGCGAGGCCTTCTCGTTCCAGGTGGCAACCGCCGACCAGGCGGAAACGGATCGCTACTGGAGCGCGATCGTGGGCAACGGCGGCGAGGAAAGCGCGTGCGGGTGGTGCAAGGACAAGTGGGGCCTGTCGTGGCAGATCACCCCGAGAGTGCTGATCGAAGCCATCACCGATCCGGACCGCGCCGCCGCCCAGCGCGCGTTCGAAGCGATGATGAAGATGCGCAGGATCGACATCGCCGCTATCGAAGCTGCGCGCCGCGGCTGATAGCGGCGCCTCTGGAGAGAAGGGCCAGCGAGCGGCCCCGCAGGAGGTAGTTGTCGGCGAAGATCTGCGCAGCTTCGTCCGCGGTGTCCAGCAGCACGGACCATTCGCCCCCGGGAAGCTGGAACGGGATGTCCCCGTCGTGCGCGTTGAGGAGGAGAAGCAGGTCTTCCGCGAGCCGCGCGCCCAGGCAGCGCGCGAAGGGCAGCTTCCACTCCGCCTCGGTCATTTCGCCGCCGTGCGGAGTAAGCCAGGCGATGTCCCTCTCGTAGCTCCGCTTTCTTAGCGCGCCGCACTCCTGCCTCAGGCGTCCGAGCTTGCGTACGAAAGCGAGCAGGCCCGCGCCCGGCGCGTCGAGGTCCCAGTCGAGCCAGGAAATCTCGTTGTCTTGGCAGTAGGCGTTGTTGTTACCGCGCTGCGTGCGGCCGAGCTCGTCCCCCGCCAGCAGCATGGGGACGCCGCGCGAAACCAACAGCGTCGCCAGGAGGTTGCGCTTCGCCCTTTCGCGCAGGTCGCTGACCGGCGCTTCCTGGCTGGGGCCCTCGACGCCGTAGTTCCAGCTGCGGTTGTTGTCCGTGCCGTCGCGGTTGTCCTCGAGGTTCGCCTCGTTGTGCTTGCGCCCGTAGCTGACCAGGTCGTGCAGCGTGAACCCGTCGTGCGCGGTGACGAAATTGATGCTGGCCGCGGGCGAGCGCCCGCCCGCCCCGAACAGGTCGGCCGACCCGGCGATGCGCGACGCAAGCTCCGCGATCGCGCCCTCGTCGCCGCGCCAATAGGAACGCACGGCGTCGCGATAGCGGTCGTTCCACTCCGACCACCCGGGCGGAAAACCGCCCACGCGGTAGCCGTGCGGGCCCACGTCCCACGGCTCGGCGATGAGCTTGACCTGCGCGAGCAGCGGGTCCTGGCGCACGGCGCTCAGGAAAGCGCCGCGCGGATCGAATTCGCCCCGCGCGTCGCGGGCGAGCGTCGTCGCGAGGTCGAAGCGGAAGCCGTCCACGTGCATCTCGCTCACCCAATAGCGCAGGCTGTCCATCACGAGCTGCAGCACCGCGGGCTGGGAGAGATCGAGCGTATTGCCGGTGCCGGTCCAGTCGACGTAGAGGTGCGGGTTGTCCGGACGCAACCGGTAGTAGAGCGCGTTGTCGATGCCCCGGAATGAAAGCGTGGGGCCGCGGTGGTCGCCTTCCCCGGTGTGGTTGTAGACCACGTCGAGGATCACCTCGATGCGGGCGGCGTGCAGCGTCTTCACCATGGTCTTGAATTCACCGAGCGTCCCGGTGGCGCTGTAGCGCATGTCGGGCGCGAAGAAGCCGAGGCTGTTGTAGCCCCAGTAGTTGCGCAGCCCGGCCTGCACCAGGCGCCGGTCGTCCACGAACGCGTGGACGGGCAGGAGCTCGACCGCGGTGACGCCGAGGCTCTTGAGGTGCGCGATGACCGGCGCCGTCGCGAGGCCTGCATAGGTGCCGCGCAATTGCTCCGGCACTTCCGGATGCCGGAGGGTGAGGCCCTTCACGTGCGCTTCGTAGATGAAGGTCTCTTCCCACGGGATGCGGGGCGGACGGTCGTCATCCCAGCTGAACGCCGAATCGACGACCCGGCACCGGCCCGCGCCGGTCGAAATCCCCCCCACGACCATGCGGGCGTACGGATCGAGCAGGGTCTTGTGGGGGTTGAAGCGGTGCTGCGGCCCCGACGGGCCGTAGACCCGGTAGGCGTAGAGCTGCCCGGGACGCACCTCGGGCAGGTAGCAGTGCCAGGTGAAATCCGTGCGCTCGGCGAGCGGCACCCGCTCGATCTCGCG
The DNA here is from genome assembly GCA_035627155.1 of Burkholderiales bacterium. GTDB lineage: Bacteria > Pseudomonadota > Gammaproteobacteria > Burkholderiales > SG8-39 > SCGC-AG-212-J23. Next base: position 2,728 of record DASPMF010000186.1, read on the forward strand.
CCGGCCTTTCTGGTCGAACAGGCAGAGCTCGACGCGCTCGGCGTGCTGCGAATGCAGCGCGAAGTTGACGCCTGCGCCGTCCCACGTGGCGCCGAGGGGCAGCGACCGGCCGCGCCGGACGGTCTGGGGCGGAACGAGTGCGCGGGCGGGTGCTTCCACCCCGCGAGCTTAAGCCGGATCGGCCGCTGCCGGATGGACGGCGGCGCGCCGCTGTCCCGCTCGCAGCGCGGCCTCCAGGCGCACGCGCTCGGCCATCACCTTCTGCGCGTACTGAGCCGACTCGTCCCAGCTCGCGCCGTTGTAGTACTGCAGCCCGGCTTGCAGCGTTCCGGTGCGGCGGATGTACTCCTGCAGGATGCGGGCGCCGACGTGGATGTTGCTCCCGGGATCGAGCACCGCCTCTTCCCCGCCGTGCTCGGCGAGCTTCGCGCGATGGAACTTGGGGATGATCTGCATGAGTCCCTTCGCCCCCATCACGCTCTCCGCGAGCGGATTGAAGCGCGACTCGATGGAGATCACGGCGAGAACCAGCAGCGGATCGAGGCCGGTGCGCGCGGCCGCGGTGTAGGCCGTGCCGACGATCTCCGCCGTCGCTTCACGGGCGATCCGGAAGCGACGGGACACGAACTCCACGAGCGCCCGCTGGCCGGCGTCGAGCGGTTCGGCCGCGGCCTCGAGCGCTTCGACCGGCGCAAGGCAGGCGACTTCGGCGTCCGGCGCGGCGCTCCCGGCGTCCGGCGCGCGGGCGACGCCGGTCCCGAGCACGTAGAGCGCCGCGAGCACGACGGCGAAGGACAGCGGGGCGGGAAGTTTCGGCTTGTGCGTGGAGCCCATCGGTGGCACCTCCGGGGTGTCCGAATGTTAGGTAGCGCGGCGCAGCACTGATATCGCCGCAGCTTGAATCTCCTGTCGCAAAGCGGCTACGCGCGGTGGGCTGGTCACTACGACCGGAATCAAGTCCCGCCGATAGTGGAGATTGCTACGCGTCACTACCATCCACCCCGTACTCCGACCAACTAGAAACTTCTCCGAAAGGCTCCACTGACATGAAGATCGTTGCTCTCGTACTGGCCGGCGGCGAAGGTACGCGCCTCTATCCGCTGACGGCCGAGCACGCGAAGCCCGCGCTTCCTTTCGCCAACGGCTATCGCATCATCGACTTCGTGCTGAGCAACCTCGTCAATTCGCGCATCTCGACCATCTACGTGATGGCGCAGTACAAGCCGGCCTCCCTCGTGGCCCATATCGAGTCGGCCTGGGCGCCGTGGTTCGCCGACGGCCGCGGCGTCATCAAGACCCTGCTGCCGCGCTCCAACACGCTCGCGGGGCAGTTCAAGGGAACGGCGGACGCCGTCTACCAGTACCTGGACCTGGTGCAGGCGCACTCGCCCGACTTGGTCGCCGTCTTTTCAGCCGACCACGTGTACCGCATGGATGTCCGGCAGATGATCGCCTTCCACAAGGAGCGCGATGCCCAGGTGACCGTCGGCGCCGTCTCGGTGCCTCTCGACCAGGCTTCGAACTTCGGCATCATCTCCGCCGCCGCCGATGGAAGGGTGAGCCGGTTCGACGAGAAACCGCGCGCGCCCGCACCGATGCCGGGCAACCCCGGCCGGGCCTACGCCTCCATGGGCAACTACCTCTTCGAGCCCGCGGCGCTGGAGCGGATGCTGCGCGAAGGCCGCCGGCTCGGCGAAACCGATTTCGGGCGCGATGTGCTGCCGCGCGTGGCGGCCACCTCGCGGGTCTATGCATACGACCTCGCGCTGAACCAGGTTCCCGGGGTGCAGGACTACGAGGAGCGGCCGTATTGGCGCGATGTCGGCACGCTTGCCGCGCTGGCCGCGGCGCAACAGGACGCCACCGGACAGCAGCCGCGCTTCAACCTGTGGAACCGGCGCTGGCCCATCCGCGGCGAGCACGACGCGGCGCTCCTCGCCAAGGTCCGTGACTGGCAGGCCCGCACGCCCGAGGACGCGGTCCGCGACCCGGCGCGCGACCCGGCCTTTACCGCGGCAGCGCGGCGAGCGCTCGGTACAGACCTGCGTAAAGACGAGCGGCTGCACTCCAGCTGAAGTCGCGTCCCATGGCGGCGCGCTGCACGGCGCGCCAAGTCTTCGGGTCCCGGTAGCACCGCACGGCGCGCGCGGCGGCCTCGACCAGCTCGCCCACGTCCGGCTGCCCGAAAACGAAACCGGTGATGTTGTCTTCCACCGTGTCGGCGAGACCGCCGGTGGCTCGCACGATCGGCGGCGTGCCGTAGCGCTGGCTGTACATCTGGTTCAGGCCGCACGGCTCGAAGCGCGACGGCATGAGGAAAAGGTCGGCGCCGGCCTCGATGCGGTGGGCGAGGCCTTCGTCGAAGCCGATCCGCGCCGCGATGCGGCCCGGGTACCGGCGGCCGAGCCCGGCGACCGCCGCCTCGAGCGCCCGCTCGCCGCTGCCGAGGATGACGAGCTGGCCGAGCGCGGCAAGGCGGTCCGCGGCGCTCACCACGAGGTCGATGCCCTTCTGCTCGGTGAGCCTGCCGACGAGTCCGAACAACGGCTCGTCCTTCGAGACGGGAAGGCCGAAGTGGGCCTGCAGCCCGGCCTTGTTCTGCGCCTTGCGCTCCAGAGAGGCGGCGTCGTAGCACGCAGGGAGATGCGCATCGCTTGCCGGGTTCCACGCCGCGTCGTCGATGCCGTTGAGGATGCCGTGCAACGCCGCACTCCGGTGGCGCAGCAGCCCGTCCAGCCCGCATCCGAGCTCCGGCGTCTGGATTTCCTTCGCGTAAGTCGGGCTGACGGTGCTCAGCGCGTCCGCATACGACAGTCCGCCTTTCAGGAACGACATGCGCCCGTAGAACTCGACTCCGTCGATCGCATAGCTTTGCGGCGGAAGGCCCAGCCGCCCGACCCAGCTTGCGTCGAAGAGGCCCTGGAATGCCAGGTTGTGGACGGTCATCAGCGTCGCCGCCGGCGCGCCGTCGAAGCGCACGAAGGCCGGCGCAAGGCCGCACGGCCAGTCGTTGCAATGGACGACTTCAGGGCGCCAGGCGATCGGGGAGGCCGCGCCCGCCAGCGCGGCGGCGGCCTTGCTGAGCACGCCGAAGCGCAACGCGTTGTCCGGCCAGTCGTGGCCGTCCGGCGAAAGGTAAGGCCCGCCGGGGCGCGCGTACAGCTCGGCGCACTCGAGCACGAGGAGCGGGACGCCGTTCGGAAGCTCCGCCTCAGCGAGCGACGCTTGCTTCCCGAGCAAGGTCAACCGGCGGCGCTTTGCAGGGCCGCATCCATCGAGCACCGCCGGGTATCCCGGCATGAGCACCCGCACGTCCACCCCTTCGGCGCGCAGGGCGGCCGGTAGCGCGCCGCACACGTCGCCCAGGCCGCCCGTCTTGGTGAGGGGCGCGCACTCCGGGGCGACGAACAGGACGCTGGCGGGCCGGGAAAGGTCCAGGTCTAGCCCGATGCCGAGGCGAGCGCGACGACTTTCGCTTGCCGGCCGAAGTCCTTGCGCACCGGCACGTCGAAGCAGACGGCGTCTTCCGCCGCCCGCGTGCCGAGGGCGCGCGCGAGCGCGGGCTGTTGCTTCGGCGACTCGAGCTCGATGTAGCAGGCGACGCGGCTGGCGCCGCGGTTGTGCACGACGCGGAACGCGTGCACCGGTCCGTAGGGCTCGCACAGCGCGAGCACGGCTCTCGTCAACGCGTGGAAGTCGTTCGCTTGGGCAAGGCGGTCTGCGATCTCGGGCTTCATGGCCGGACGATGCTAGGACGCCGCCCCCGCACGGGCTATCGCAGAATGCCTGAACCTCGTGTAGCAGGCTCACTACACCCGTCCGCGGTTAAATAGCCCGATGCCAGCCCTGTCCGTGACCTGCCTGTGCGCCGAGTGGTGCGATACCTGCCGGGAGTACCGCACGGCCTTCTACGGCCTCGCGGAGCGCTTCCCGGAGGCGCAGTTCAACTGGCTCGACATCGAGTACGACGCGGAAGAGGTCGGCGACGTCGATGTGGAGAACTTCCCGACGCTGCGCATCGAGCGCGGCGGCGAGGTGCTCTTCCACGGCGTTCTCCAGCCGCGCGCCGAACACCTCGCGCAGCTGCTCGAGCGCCTCGTCAGCCGCTGAAGACCTTGCTGATCGTGTGCTGCAGCGACAGCGCCGCCGTCCTCGGGTCCTGCGCCTGGCGCACCGGGCGCCCGACGACGATGTAGTCCGCGCCGTTCTTGAAGGCCTGCTCCGCATCCACCGCGCGCTTCTGGTCGTCCGCAGGCCGGTTGTCGACAGGACGGATGCCCGGGGTGACCACGAGCAGCCGGCTGCCGAACGCCTTTTTCAGCGATGCGGCTTCCATGCCTGAGGCGATGACCCCGTCGCACCCGGTGTCGGCCGCCCCTTGCGCGCGCGCGAGCACGAGCTCCTCCACGCTCTTCGACGCGCCCATCTCGTCCAGGTCGCGCCGGTCGAAGCTCGTGAGCACCGTCACGGCGAGGATCTTCAGCGCACCCTTCTCCGCCGCGGCGGCTTCCATGACCGAGCGGTGGCCGTGCACCGTCAGGAAGCTCGCGCCGCTCGAACGCAGGTTCGCCACGGCGCGGCGCACGGTTTCCGGAATGTCGTAGAGCTTCAGGTCCGCGAACACCTTGTTGCCCCGCGCCGCGAGCCACTCGATGAGCTCGAAGTATCCGCCGGCGGAAAAGAGCTCGAGGCCTACCTTGTAGAAGCAGGCGGCGTCGCCGATCCGCTCGACCAGCGCGCGCGCTTCCTTTGCGCTCGGCACATCCAGCGCCACGATCAGCCGGTCGCGGCTGGCGAGGGTCGTCATGCTGCCTGCTCCCTTTGCGAATATTCGCGCAACGATAACGCGAATGCGTCCTCTCCGACGCCGACCGCCCGCGCGTCGTACACGAACGCGGCAAAGACGTCTCCTACGCTGAGCTGGTCGGCATCGCGGGCGAGCACCCACGCGTCCCGGTCCGTCCGCGTCGTCCAGCCGAGCGCCTTGGCCCGGTCGAGGATCGCCTCGCACTGGTGCGGCATGATCCTCGCGTGCGCCGTGATCCGGCGCAGGCTCAGTTCCCGGCCGTCCCCCTGCGCCCGCGCGAGGAGCGCCAGGATGTCCAGCGCCTCGGCGAGCACCCCGCCCGGCGGAACCGCGCGCTCTTGCAGGTTGTACGCCGGCAGCATGGCGGTGAGCGTGGCGCCGGCCAGCACGATGAGCCAGGACAGGTACAGCCACACCAGGAAGATCGGGATCGTGGCGAAGGCGCCGTAGATGAGCGTGTACGTCGGGAAGTTCTCCAGGTACAGGGCGAAGCCCCGCTTCGCCAGCTCGAAGGCCGCGCCGGCGACCACGCCGCCCGTTAGCGCGTGCGCCAGCGGCACGTGCCGGAACGGCACCACGGCGTAGAGCAGCGTCAGCGCCGCGCAGGTGAAGACGAAGGGCAGCAGGCGCAGGGCCACATCGGCGAAGAAGTCCTGCGGCAGCATGCCAAGCGACGCGCCGATCGCGTAGGAGCTCATGGACAGGCTGCCACCGATCAGTACCGGGCCGAGCGTCAGCACGGCCCAGTAGATGACGACCCGGTGCAGGAGCGCGCGCTGGCGCCGCACCCGGAACATCCGGTTCAGGGTGTCGTCGATGGTGAGCATCAGCATCACCGCGGTGACGCCGAAGAACGCGAGCCCGATGGCGGTGAGCCGCCCGGCGTTCTCGGTGAAGGACTGGATCTGCTGCGCGATCGTCTCCACGCCGCGCGCGTCCGGAAGGAAGTTGTTGAACACGAAGCTCTGCAACGCCTCGATCGCCTCGTCGAACACAGGGAACGCCGTCGCGGCGGCGAGCGCGACGGTGAAGAACGGCACGAGCGAGAGCAGCGTCGTGTAGGACAGGCTCGCGGCGACGTGCCAAGCGCGCTCCTCGGCGAAGCGCCGCGCCACGAGGAGGCAGAACGCAGCGAAGCGGCGCCAGCCGGGTAAGGCCATATCGGCACTATCATAGCGTTCGTGCCCGCACCGTCCCTGCGCATCCTCGTCCTCTACTACAGCGTCGGCGGCTCGGTGCGCCGCATGGCCGAGCTGGTCGCGGAAGGCGTCGAGCGCACGCCGGGCGCCGAGGCGCGGCTGCGCACCGTGCCGAAGGTCTCGCCGGCGACGCAGGTCGCCGCCCCTGCGGTTCCGGACAAGGGCGCGCCGTACGCGGAGCTGCAGGACCTCGAGGACTGCGCCGGCCTGGCGCTCGGAAGCCCGACCCGCTTCGGCAACATGGCCGCGCCGCTCAAGCATTTCCTGGACGGCACGGCGCTCCTCTGGCAACGCGGCGCGCTCGCCGGGAAGCCGGCCACCGTCTTCACTTCGACGGCGAGCCTGCACGGCGGGCAGGAGGCGACGCTGCTTTCCATGATGCTGCCGCTCCTGCACCACGGCATGCTGATCGTCGGCACCCCGTACACGAATCCCGAGCTCAACTCGACCCGGAGCGGCGGCACGCCCTACGGCGCGAGTCACTTCGCAGGCGTCGGGGACGACCTGCCCGTCACCGACGAGGAGCGCGCGCTCTGCATCGCGCAGGGTCGCCGCCTCGCCGAAATCGCCGTCCGGCTTGCCCGTCCTGCTTCTTAGGCGGGCGGCTTCCGCGACCCTGGTCGCGCTGATCGTCCTTTGCGTCGCGTGGGAGCTGTGGCTCGCGCCCCTGCGGCCGGGCGGATCGCTGCTCGCGTTGAAGGCGCTGCCGCTCGCGTTCCCGCTGCCGGGCGTCTTTCAGGGCCGCCGCTATACCTACCAGTGGTCGAGCATGCTGGTCCTCGGCTATTTCGCCGAAGGCGTGACGCGGGCATGGAGCGAGCGCGGCGCATCGCAGGCGCTCGCGCTCGCGGAAACAGCGCTAAGCCTGGCCTTCTTTGCGGCGGCGGTCGCGTTTGCGCGGGCGACGCGCGGGCGCTAGCGCGCGGCGGTCGGCGAGGACCGAGCAACCGAGCGCAAGCGCATCGTCGTACGCGGCTCGGAGCGTCGCCTCGGCCGGCACGCCTTCGAGGCGCCGCGAGCGCTCGAGCTTTACATGCTTCCAGCCGGCGAACGCGGCGCCTTTGCGAGCGAGGGCCACGTCGGCCTCGCCGCCGGCGGGCTGGCGGCTGAGCACGAGCAAGGAGTGCAGCTCGCCCGCCTTGCAGCCCACCTCGTTCTTCGCCTTCGCCTCGCCGATGGCGAGGAATGCGTACACCTCGTACACGGTCTTCCTCCGCGCCGGTACGCTAACCCTGCGCCGGGGAGCCTGTGCCGCCCGCTTGCGAACCTTGACGCTTTTCTTCCTGTCCGCCTTCTTCACCATCCGGAAAACCGCTCCCAGTACGCCGTGACGCTTCGGCCGCCGTCGACGACATGGTAGCCCGCATGCTGCGCGCCGGTTGCGCACGCATGGTTGGGAAGGATGCGCAGCCGCGTTCCCACCGGAAGATCGGGAAGGGCCGCGCCGTCGCGATGCACGATCACGCCGTGCTCCTGGTGCGTGTCGCGCACGATGAGCCCGGCTATCGGATGGCCCTCGACGTCGCAAACGACGCCGTAGCCCTGGTCGATCGCTTGCTTCGCCGTGCCGCGGTCGCGCGAAAGCGCCATCCAGCCCGCGTCGACGAGGATCCATCCCTTGTCGGGTCGGTGGCCGTTCACCGTGGTGAGCACGCTGAGCGCGATGTCGTCCGGGCAGCAGACCCCGATGCCGGCCATGACGAGGTCGAAGAAGACGAAGACGCCGGCCCGCACCTCGGTGACGCCATCGAGCGTTTCAGCGTAGTGCGCGGTCGGGGTAGATCCGACGCTCACCACCGGCGCCTCGAACCCCGCTTCGCGAAGTCGCCTCGCCGCCAGCACCGCGCCGGAGCGTTCCTGTTCCGCCATCGCCCGGATCGCATCGAGGCTGCGCGAGCCGTAGGAGCCGCCGGCATGCGTCATCACGCCTGCCACGATGCAGCCGGAATCGCGGAGTTGGCGGGCGAGTGGAACGAGCTGCGGAGAATCCGGCTCCAGGCCCGCGCGGTCGCCGTCCGTGTCGATCTCCAGCAGCACGGGGAAGCCGGAGAGAGCGCGCGCGGTTTCCATGCTGTCGGTGATCAGGGTCAGGCGGGCGCCGCGCGCGGCGAGCGCCCGCGCCCGATCGAGCTTCGCCGGCGAAAAACCCACCGCATAGAGGATGTCGGCATGGCCCGCCTCGAAGAACTGCTCCGCTTCCTTAAGCGTCGACACCGTGATTGGCGCCTTGCGACCCGCGAGGACGAGGTTCACCACGGCGGGTGATTTGGGCGTCTTGACGTGCAGGCGCAAGGGAACGCCGAACGCTGCGAGCCTTTCCTGCAGCCGGCCGGCGTTGCGGGCGACCTTCGCGCGGTCGAGGACCAGGCAAGGGGTATCGAGCTGCGCGAGGTCGGTCAACCGGCCTCCAGGAACGGAATCAGCTCGCGCAGCGTACGCTTTTCCGCGAGCGGCGACGGCGCTTGTGCGGGGCGGACGAGTCCGGCGCGGTTGTGCCACAGCGTCGGCAGGCCGACCGCCGCGGTTCCGACCAGGTCGAAGGCGGAGCCGGCGACGAAGAGCACGCGCTCCGGCGCAAGGCCGAGCTCGGCGAGCGCCATCCGGTACGGGTGCGGGTCCGGCTTGTAATAGCCCGCGCGTTCGGAGGTGACGACGACCGAGAACGGCGCGCCGACCCGGGCCGCCGCGCGCCGGCCCATCGCTTCCGAGCAGTTCGTGACGACGCCCATCGGCGCTTGCACGCGCTCCAGAAACTCGCGCGCATCGTCCCAGGGCTGCAATTCGTCCCAGCGCGCCGCCAGGTCGCCGGCCTTGGCACCCGGCAGGCCGGTTTCCTCGGCAGCTTCGCGAACCAGCGCCTCGTAAGGCCGGTACGCGCCGCAGCCGTAGGTGAGCTTCAGGTACGCGGCCCGCCATGTGCGCCCCGCTTCGCGCGAGCCGGCAACGCTGTCCCACAGCGACCAGGAATCGAGGAGCGCCGTCAGCAGGTCGAACAGGACGGCCTCGTACCGCATCCCTAGCGCGCCGAAGGTGCCGTCGCCGCGAACGAAGGCCGCGCACTGAATGCGGCGAGCCATGCCGCGAGCCGCGGGCGAGCGTCGCGCGGATGGAAGTCCGCGATGCGCGCTTCCAGGCCGAGCGCGCAGGCGAGCGTGATCTGCACCATGTTGAGCGGACCCTCCAGCAACGGGCTCCGCATCAGCGTTTCCCACACGTCCGTCAACCGTCTCGCGCGCTCGCGCTCGTGCGCAATGACCCCCGGCGAGCGCTCCGCCACTGGACGCAAGGTCTCCCGCAACCAGACCGAAAGGCCGTCCAGCAGGCTTCGCGCCAGGGCCTCGAGGCGGCGTGCTTCCCAGCCGCGCAGTTCCAGGCTCGGACGGCCGTCCAGCTCGTCGAGGTAGGCGCAAATCAGCGCCGATTCTTCCAGGCCCATCCCGTCATCGCAGACGAGGTAAGGCACCCTTCCAGACGGATTGACCGCGTAATAGGGGCTCTCCGGGGTGCGCGTCTTCGCCAGAAGCACCTCCACGCGCCCGCTCAGTCCCTTCTCGAGTACGACCATGCGAGCCATGCGCGCGTAGGCGGAGCCCGGCGTGATGTAGAGCTTCACTGCACCTTGCCGTACTGGGGATTCACGCGCTCCGTCTTGCTGTCGAGCTTGTTCAGCGCGCTGATGTAGGCCTTCGCCGAGGCGACGATGACGTCCGTGTCGGCGCCGACGCCGTTGACGATCCGCCCGCCTTTGGAGAGGCGCACCGTAACCTCGCCCTGGGACTCGGTGCCGGTCGTCACCGCGTTCACCGAGTACAGCAGCAGCTCGGACCCGCTCTTCGCCACCGCCTCGATGGCCTTGAACGTCGCGTCGACGGGACCATCGCCCTGCGCATCGGACTTGATCTCGGAATCGAGATGCAGGAGGACCACCGAGGCGTGCGGCTTTTCGCCCATGCCGCTCGCCTGGTGCATCGTCACCAGCTTCCACGCCTCGCCGGCCTGCGTTCCGGCTTCCTGGGCGACCAGCGCCTGGAGATCCTCGTCGAAGATCTCCGCCTTCTTGTCGGCAAGGTCCTTGAAGCGCTGGAACGCCTTGTTGTACGCCTCCTCGCTCTCGAGATCGATGCCGAGCTCCTTCAGCCGCTGCTTGAACGCGTTGCGCCCGGAGAGCTTGCCGAGCACGATCTTGTTCGTGCTCCAGCCCACGTCGGCCGCGGTCATGATCTCGTAGGTTTCGCGCGCCTTCAGCACGCCGTCCTGGTGGATGCCCGAGGCATGCGCGAACGCGTTCGCGCCGACGACCGCCTTGTTCGGCTGCACGACGAAGCCGGTGATCTGCGACACGAGGCGGGAGGTAGGAACGATTTGCGTCGTATCCAGCCTGGTTTGTAAATTGAAAAAATCTTTCCTGGTTCGAACAGCCATGACGACTTCCTCGAGCGAGGTGTTGCCGGCGCGCTCGCCCAGCCCGTTGATCGTGCACTCGATCTGGCGCGCGCCGCCGATCTGCACCGCGGCGAGCGAGTTGGCCACGGCCATGCCGAGGTCGTTGTGGCAATGGACCGACCAGACCGCCTTGTCGGAGTTCGGAATCTTCTCGCGCAGCTTGCGAATGAACTCGCCGAACTGCTGCGGCACTGCATAGCCGACCGTATCCGGCATGTTGATCGTCGTCGCGCCCTCCTTGATCACCGCCTCGAGCACGCGGCACAGGAAGTCGACGTCCGAGCGGCTGCCGTCCTCCGGGGAGAACTCGACGTCCGGGCATGCGTTGCGCGCGAAGCGCACGGCGAGCTTGGCCTGCTCGAAGACCTGCTCCGGCGTCATCCGCAGCTTCTTCTCCATGTGCAGGGCGCTGGTGGCGATGAAGGTATGGATGCGCCAGGCGCTCGCGCCCTTGAGCGCGTCGATGCCGCGCTGGATGTCGCGGTCGTTCGCCCGGCACAGTCCGGCCACGGTCGAGTCCTTCACCACGTGGGCGATGGCGCGCACCGCCTCGAAGTCGCCGTTGGACGATGCAGGGAAGCCGGCCTCGATCACGTCGACCTTCATGCGCTCCAGGGCCTTGGCGATGCGCAGCTTCTCGTCCTTGGTCATGGACGCGCCCGGGCTCTGCTCGCCGTCGCGCATGGTGGTGTCGAAGATGATCAGGTTGTCGGTGGTCATGGCGCTTTCCCTGGATGGAGGATGGACTCGTCCCTTTCCACCTTGTGGGCGGAGGGGTCGCAGCTCGGGTTGTGGATGGGGTTTTTAGCGCGCGGGGCGCAGCAGCAGGCCGGCCAGCGCGAGGAGCGCCAGGGAGAGAAGGCCGGGAAGGATCGCCTGTTGCATGCGGGCACTATATCCGAATAAAACCGGTCCGAGCAATAACCATGACGCGCGTCCCCCTCGATCGGCTGCAGCCCGCGTTGCCGGCTTCCTGGTTCCGCGATCCGTCCCACCACGCGCGCGAGCTCGAGGCGCTGTGGTACCGGGGCTGGGTCGCCGCCGCGCGGGAAGAGGAGATCCCGGCCCCGGGCGACTGGCGCGCGGTCCGCATCGGCAGCCAGTCCCTCGTTCTCTTCCGGGCCGGGAACGGCGAGATCCGGTCGATCCACAACGCGTGCCGCCATCGCGGCTCCATCCTGTGCACGGGGGAATCCGGACGCTTCGAGCGCAACCGCATCGTTTGCCCGTACCACGCGTGGACCTACGACCTTGCCGGGCAGCTGGTCGCGACGCCGCGGCGCATGGAAACGCCGGACTTCGACCCGCGCGACTATCCCCTGCATCCCGTCGCCGTCGAGCGCTGGGGCGGCTTCGTCTTCGTCTGCGTCGACGGCCGTCCGGCGTTCGATCCGCCGAAGGGCCTGGAGAACTACGCCCTCGATCGCCTGCGGATCGGCAAGCGCGTCGTCGCAGACGTGCAGGCGAACTGGAAGCTCCTGTGCGAGAACTTCTCCGAGTGCTTCCACTGCCCGCCGGTGCACCCGGAGCTGTGCCGCGTCGTCACAGCCTACAAGGAAGCCGGCGCGTGGGGCCTGCATCCGGAATATTCGTCGCGCCTCGAGTACAAGCCGGGCGCCACGACGCTCACGCTCGACGGCACGTCGCGCCTCCCGCCCTTCGCGGCCCTCACCGCCGAAGAGAGGAAGACGCTCTATCGGGCCGAGATGCACCTGCCGAACCTCTTCCTGAACGTGCAGCCCGACTACGTCAATTCGCACATGATGTTCCCGACCGGCCCGGAAAGCGTGCGCATCGTGTACGACTGGCTGTTCGAAGCCGACCGGCTGCCGCTGCCGGAAGAAGACCTGCAGCACTACGTGGCGCTGTGGGACGTGACGAACCGGCAGGACGCGCGCAACTGCGAATGGCAGCAGCAGGGGCTGCACGCCCGGCCGTTCGACCACGGCTGGTACGTGCCGCAGGAGTTCGACGCCCACCGCTTCGCGCAATGGGTCCGCCGGGGCCTGGCTGCGGCGACTACCCTTCCGCGCGACGGATGACGTGCCGGGCGATGATGAGGCGCTGCATCTCGTTCGTGCCCTCGCCGATGCAGAGGAGCGGCGCATCGCGGTACAGGCGCTCGACGGCGAACTCCTTCGAGTAGCCGTAGCCGCCATGGATGCGCACCGCCTCGTGCGCGTTCTCGAAGGCCGCTTCGGTGGCGAAATACTTCGCCATGCCGGCCTCCAGGTCGCAGCGCTCGCCGCGGTCGTAGATCTCGGCGGCGTTCTTCACCAGCAGCCGCGCCGCCTCGGCCCGGGTGGCCATCTCGCCGAGCTTGAGCTGGATCGCCTGGTGCTCGCAGATCGGCTTGCCGAACGTATGGCGCTCCCGCGAGTACTTGACCGCTTCGGTTAGGGCAGCGGAAGCGACGCCCACGCCGCGCGCAGCGACGTTGATGCGTCCCAGCTCCAGGCCGCCGACCGCCTGGTGGAAGCCGCGCCCCTCCTCGCCGATCACGTTGCCCGCCGGGACACGGTAGCCGTCGAACACGAGCTCCGCGGAGTCGATACCCTTGTAGCCGAGCTTCTCGAGCTTGCGGCTCGCCGTGAACCCGTCGCCCTTCTCGCAAAGGAGCATGGTCATGCCCTTGTGCCGCGGCTCGGCGTCCGGGTCGGTCTTCACCAGCACCGCGAAACAATGTCCCTGGATGCCGTTGGAGATCCAGGTCTTCGTCCCGTCGACGACGTAGTGCGCGCCGTCGCGGCGCGCGCGGGTGCGGATGGCCTGCAGGTCGGTGCCCGCGTTGGGCTCGGTGAGCGCGAGGCCGCCCCGCAGCTCGCCGGAGGCGAACCTCGGAAGGTATTTCTCCTTCAGCGAAGGAGAGCCGAACTTCTCGACGAGCAGCGCCATCATGAGGTGCGAGTTGAAGATCCCGGTGAGCGACATCCAGGTCTCTGAGATGCGCGTGACGATGCGCGCGTAGAGCTGGGCCGAAAGGCCCAGGCCGCCGTATTCCGGGCTGATGGTCGCCCCGAAGAGGCCCAGCTCGCGCATGCGCTCCACCATCTGCGCGGGCCAGATGTCGTCGTGCTCGAGCTTCATGACCTGCGGCGCCACCTCGCGCTTCAGCCAGCGGTCGATGGCGTCGAGGATCTGCGCGGCTTCGGGGGAATCGTTCGCGACGGCGGGCGGTTTCATTTGTCCGGACAATCGTACAATGCGCCGCCCATGTCCATCGCAACCGAGCTCGCGCATTTCGCTTGCGGCCTGCGGCACGAGGCGCTGCCCGCCGAGGTGCGACGGCGCGCGAAGCACCTCATCCTCGACGCGCTCGGCTGCGGCCTGGCCGCCCGCCGTTTCGACTTTGCGGGGCCCGCGCTGGCGGCGGCGGCGCAGCTCGGAGGGCCGGGTGATCGCGCCGTGATCGGACAAGGCGAGCGCCTTGCGCTGCGGGACGCCGTGCTGGCGAATGGCGTTCTCCTCCACGGCCTCGACTACGACGACACGCATACCGAAGGCATCGCGCATCTCACCGTCTCGGTCCTCCCCGCCGTGCTGGGCGTGGCGGCGCAGCTCGGCATGCACGGCCGGGACCTTCTCGCCGCCTACGTCGCCGGCATCGAAGCCGGCGCCCGGCTCGCATCAGTCGCCCGGGGCGCGTTCCACCAGGTCGGCTTCCACCCGACGGGCGTCATCGGCGCCTTTGCATGCGCGATTGCGGTGGCCAAGCTTCATGGACTGGACGCGGCCCGGATCGCCGCCGCGCAAGGCATCGCCCTCTCGACCGCATCCGGAAGCCTCGAGTTCCTCGAGGATGGCGCATGGACGAAGCGCCTGCATCCCGGCTGGGCTGCCGTCGGCGGCATTACCGCCGCCGTGCTTGCCAAGAACCACTTCGTCGCGCCGCCCGCGCCGTACGAGGGCCGCTTCGGCCTTTTCCGCGCTTATCTCGGGCCGCTTTACGAGCAGTGCGACCTGTCGCGAGCCACGCGCGGCCTGGGCAGCGAGTGGGAAACCGTGCAGGTGGCCGTGAAGCCGTTCCCCGCCTGCCACTTCGTCCACGCGTTCGCGGACGCGGCGATCACCCTGCATCGCCAAGGGGTTCGCCCAGAGCAAGTCGCACACGTCCGGGCGCTCGTCCCGGCGGAAGTGGTGAAGACCGTCTGCGAACCGGCGGCGGCGAAGCGACGTCCGGCGAACGACTACGACGCCCGCTTCAGCGTGCCGTACGTCGTCGCAGCCAGCCTGCGTGCCGGCCGGTTCGGCCTCGCGCAGCTCGACCCCGCGGCGCTGCGCGACCCTGAAACCCTCGCGCTGGCCGCCAAGGTGGAATACGAAGTGGATCCGCAGTCCACGTTTCCACGGCACTACTGCGGCGAAGTGATCCTCCATCTGTCCGACGGCCGGACGCTTCGCCACCGGGAAGCGGTGAATCGCGGCTGCGCCGAGCGGCCGTTGAGCGACGCGGAAATCGTCGACAAATTCCACGACAACGCGTCATACGTACGGCCGGGGGGCGGGCTCGCGGCACTCCGGGACGCGGTGCTCAACCTCGACGCAGCACCCGCGCGCGCACTGGAGGACGCCCTTGCCTTCGCCTGAGCTGCCGCTCGCCGGCCTGCGCATCCTCGCCGTGGAGCAATACGGTGCAGGGCCCGCGGGCACCGTCTACCTCGCCGACCTCGGGGCGGAGGTCATCAAGATCGAGAACCTGCGCGAAGGCGGCGACGTCGGCCGGCGCGTCGGGCCGCATTTCTTCGCGCCGGACGACAGCCACTTCTTCCAGACCTTCAACCGCAACAAGCGCTCGGTGGCGATCGACCTGCAACGCGCGGAGGGCCGCGAGGTGTTCCGCGACCTTGCGCGCACCGCCGAAGGCGTGCTCGACAACCTGCGCGGGGACCAGCCGGCGAAGCTCGGCCTCACGTACGAGGCGCTGCGCGACGTCAATGCCAGGATCGTGTGCGCCCACCTGTCCGCGTACGGCCGCGAGGGCTCGCGCGCGGCGTGGCCGGGCTACGACTACCTGATGCAGGCGGAAGCCGGCCACATGTCGCTCACCGGCGAACCCGACGGCCCGCCGCAGCGCTACGGGCTTTCGGTCGTGGACCTGATGACCGGCCTTGTGGCGTCGTTCGGATTGCTTGCAGCCATCACCAGCGCGCGAAGCACCGGGCTCGGCCGCGACGTGGACACCAGCCTGTTCGACCTGGCGTTGTTCAACCTCAACTACCCGGCAACCTGGTACCTGAACGCGGGCGCGGTGACGCGGCGCGAGGCGCGCTCGGCGCACCCGTCCCTCGTCCCGAGCCAGCTCTACAGCACGCGGGACGGCTGGATCTTCGTCATGTGCAACAAGGAGAAGTTCTGGGCGCTCCTCGCCGATGCGCTCGGGCATCCGGAATGGGCTGCGGACACGCGCTATGCATCCTTCGCCGCCCGCCTGCAGAACCGCGACGAGCTCAATCGGCTTCTCGACGCCGCGTTCTCGCGCGACACGACCGCGGCGTGGCTGGAGAAATTGTCCGGGCGGCTTCCCGTCGCACCGGTCTTCGACGTGGCGCAGGCGCTGGACAACCCGTTCGTCGCCGAGCGGGCCCGCGTGGCGGACTTCGACTACCCGGATGGGCGCATCGCCCGGCTGGTGGCGAGCCCGATCCGCTGCTCGGACGTCGAGCTGCCCCGCAGGGCCGCCCCGGGGTTCGGCGCGGACACCGACGCGCTGCTCGCCGAGATCGGCTACAGCGGCGAGCGCATCGCCGCCTTGCGGAGCGGCGGCGTGATCGCCTGATGAAGCGTCCACTGTACGAGCGCATCGCATGCGACCTGCGCAGGCGCATCACGTCCGGGAAGCTCCCGGTCGGCCAGCTGCTGCCGACGGAAGCGGCGCTGTGCAAGCGCTACGGCGTCAGCCGCCACACCGCCCGGGAGGCCCTGCGCCGGCTGCGCGACGCAGGGTTGATCACTCGCCGCCGGCGCGCCGGCACGACCGTCAGCGCGTCCTCCGCGAGCATGAAGTTCAGCCTGCCCTTGAATTCGGCCGAGGATCTGTTTCGCTATGCGAGCGGCACGCGGTTCCTCATCGAATCGCGCGGCGTCATTCGCGCCGGCCCCGCGGAGGCCAAGGTCCTTCGCTGCCGGCCCGGGCAGGCCTGGTTTCGCATCCTGGGCACGCGGAAGCAGCGGGGGAGCCGGTTGCCTTTCGCTCTCACGACCGTCTACCTGCACGAGACGCTGTCAGCGCTCGGGCGCCGGCTCCCGCAATCCGGCGCGCTGATCTACACGCGCGTCGAGGAAGCGCTCGGGACGCGCATCGCATGGATCGACCAGTCGATGGAGGCGGTGACGCTCGACGCGCAACCGGCGCAACGCCTGCGCGCGCGCGCAGGCGGCTGCGCGCTAAGGGTGCGCCGCTATTTCTACGACGCGAACGAGCGCCTGCTGGAAGTTTCCGACTCGCTGCACCCGGCCGGGCGCTTCGCCTATGCGATGCGCCTGCGGCGCGACAAGCCGGAAGGCTCGGCTAGCCGGCCTTGACGACGCCGCAGGCGATCCTCGCGCCTGCATTGCCGGTCGGCTGGGTCTTGTAGTCGTCGGGATCGGCATGGATGATGACGCCCTTCCCGACGATGCTGTTGGGACCGGGCCCTACCGTGATGCCGGTCACTTCCGTATCCAGCTTCGCGCGGCCGTTTTTCGCCGCGGAAAGCGCCGGCAGGTCGCCGGCGTGACGTTCCGCGGATGCGGGATTGCCGTGCGGCTTGCCCGACGGATTGAAGTGCCCCTTGGCGCTCATGCCGTCGCCCGAGCTGCAGTCGCCCACCTCGTGGATGTGGAAGCCATGCTGCTGGCCCGGCTTCAGGTTCTGCGCGAAGACGATCACGCGGACCTTGTCCCCGACCTGCTCGAACGTGGCCTCGCCGAAGGCCTTGCTGCCCTTGGTTGGCTGCAGTGCAGCAGTGGCCCGGAGCGGCTCGTCCGGGGTGCTCTGGCATCCGGCCAGTGCGGCTGCGATGGCGACGACTGAAATTAAGCGTGTCATAAATCTCCTCCCGGCTAGAATCTACTCGTTTCCGGGCCGAGACCACAAGCGGGCAGAAGAGAAGATTCGCGGCAGGAAGCCCGGTCAACCTCTATTGGAGGAGGAGAAATGAAACAAGCAACGACCCGCCGTATCCTCGTAACCGCTGCTGCGGCCCTGCTCGCCTCGAGCCTGAGCGTCGCCGTCCATGCTCAGGCCGCCAAGCCGGTGGTCCTGCGCTTCGTGTCTGACTTCCCCGGGCCGCCCCATCCGGCCGCGCTCGGCATGAAGCACTTCGCCGACCGGCTGCCGCAAGTCATTCCGGGAAGCGAAGCGCGCCTCTACTACGCCGGCGCGCTGTATACGGTTCCCGAGGCTTTCGAGGCGATGCGCCAGGGCAACCTCGAAATGACGTGGATGCAGATGGGCAAGGCGGCTCCGGTGGATCCGTACATGATGGCGGTGGTCGGCCCCGGCATTCTCACGACGGTCGGCGCGGTCGATAACCTCGAGAAGACGAAGACCTACCAGTTCCTCGTCGACCGCCTGCAGAAACAGCAGGCCATCAAGGTCTTCGGCGCCGGGCACATGAGCTTCGGCATGGGCGTGGGCGGCAAGCGCCGCTACGTCAAGCCGGAGGATTTCATCGGCAAGAAGGTGCGCAGCATGGGCCCCGCGGAAAATCCGGTGCTCGAGTCGTGGAAGGCCAACCCGGTGGTGATGGCGTTCGGCGAAGTGCCGACGGCGATCGACTCGGGCGTGATCGACGGCCTCATGACGAGCATCGGCGGCTGGCTCGGAGTTCGCGAGCAGGCACCGTTCTACACGACCGGCGGCGCCGGCGTGTTCACCGGCGACTACTACATGATCAGCGCGAGCCGCCGCTGGTGGGACCGCCAGCCGAAGGCGACCCAGGATGCGCTGCAGAAGCTGATTGCCGAGACGATCCAGGTGCAGAAGGAGCTCAACTGGTGCGTCGACAAGATGACCTATGAGAAGTACGGCACCAAGGATCCCTCCAAGCCGGGCGTGTACTGGATGAACCAGCAGGAGGTCTCGCAGCTCACCGCGGCGCTCGGCGACGGGCCGACCAAGTGGAAGAAGAGCCGGATGCCGCAGGCCGCGCATTCCCTGGTGGACAACTTCAACGCCGAGGGCAAGCAGCTGTCGCAGCAGAACCCGCCGGGATCCTCCTGGATCGAGAAGGTGGACTGCTCGAAGCACGCCTCGAAGATCGTCATCAAGTAGCGCGCAACCAAGCGGCTGATGGAAGCAGCCTACGCCGTCTGGCGTGGCTTTCAGGAAAGGGCGGTCGCACCCGCGGCCGCCCTTCTCATGATTGCCATGACATTGCTCGCGCTTGTCGAAGTAGGGCGCCGCTACATCCTCGGGCACTCCTTCGAATGGCAGCAGGACGCCGTGACGTTCTTCATGCTGAGCGGCGTCTACCTGTACTTCAGCGTGGTCCAGCGCAAGAACGACCACCTGGCAATGACCGTCCTTCCCGAACTGCTCGGCGCGGCGGGGCCGCGTGCGAAGCGTGTGGCCGAGGTGGTGCGCATCCTGGCGCTCGCAATTTCGGTGCTCTTCATGGTCCTCGTGTCGTGGTGGGGAATTCCGGAGATCGAGGACGCGATCAAGTACGAGAGCCGCACGGAAAGCCTGTGGTTCCCGATGTGGCCGTTCCTGCTCGCGCTGCTTCTGGGGTTCGCCTTCATGGCGGTCACGATGGTGTTCCAGATCTACTTCGGCATCCGCAAGCTGCAGGGACACGCGGTTCCGGAAGAGCCTGACGAAGAGAGCGGCAGCCACTAGGCCTGCCGCAGGGGGAATCGGGATGCATGTCGTAGGAATCGTGCTGTTCGTGCTGCTCGTGCTCGCCGTGCCGATCGGCATCGCGCTGAGCGCCTCGGTCGCCGCGTTCATCATCGGCGACCCCCTGCTCGACACGAACGTCATCTTCCGCTCGTTCTTCAGCTTCATCGGCAAGTACTCGCTGATGGCGATTCCGCTCTTCATCTTCGCGGGCTTCCTGATGGAGCGGACCGGGCTGGTCGGCCAGTTGTTCCGCTTCGCCGACTCGCTCGTTGGCTGGATGCCGGGCGGGTTCGGCGTCGCCACGGTTCTCGCCTGCGTCCTGTTCGGCGCCATATCTGGTTCCAGCGTCGCGATGGCCGCGGCCATGAGCGTCATCGCCATTCCGGAGATGCGAAAGCGCGGCTATCCGGACTGGCTCTCAGGCGGTCTGGTGGCAACGGCGGGCGGAATCGCCATGCTGATACCGCCGAGCGTCATCCTGCTCGTCTACGGCATCGTCACCGAGACGTCGATCGTGCGCCTTTTCTTCGCCGGCGTGATCCCGGGACTCCTGCTCGCGCTGGGCAACGCCCTGAGCGTGATCCTGATCGCGCTCTATTTGAAGCTCCCCCGGGGAACGTTCGAGGGCAAGCGCGTCTGGCGCGAGTTCCTCGGCGCCGCCCCGGCGCTCGGCATGCCGGTCGTCATCCTTGGCGGCCTGTACGGCGGCCTCTTCACGCCTACGGAAGCCGCCGCCGCGGCGTGCGGCTATGCCCTCCTCTACGGCCTGCTCGGCGAGGGCATGGCATTCGTGCGCAACATCATCCCGACCGCCCGCCGCGCGCTGAACCTGACCGCTGTCATCGTCTTCCTCATCGGCAGCGTCGGGGTATTTCAGTTCGTCGCCGCAAACATGTACTGGCCGCAGCGGATCGCCGAGACGGTCATCAGCTGGGGGCTCACGCCGCTCGGCTTCATCTTCGCCTACATGGGCGTGCTGATCCTTCTGGGAATGTTCGTCGACGGCATCGCCATGGTGGTCCTCACGGTCCCGGTCATCTTCCCCATCGCGATGGCGATGAAGATCGACCCGGTGCACCTCGCCATCATGATCACCATCAACGTGGAAATGGGCGTGGTTACCCCGCCGGTCGGGCTCAACCTCTTTGCCGTCAGCGGCACTGCCCGAATACCGTTGCCCCAGGTGATGAAGGGGACGATTCCCTTCTTCCTCGGCGACCTGACGGTCCTGCTGCTGGTGATCTTCTTCCCCGCGCTGGCGACCTGGCTGCCGAACCAGCTGGTGGTCGACGTCTTCGCGAAGTAGCCGCTATTCCTCGGGGAGCACCGACTTGATCCGGTGCCCCATCGCCCACATCACGTAGCCGGACAGCGCGTAGGTCATCACGAGCAGGTAGAGCACGAGCGAAGGCCGGGTCGCGACGATCGAAAGCGCAAGGACGGCGGCGAGGATCACCCAGAGCGGCACCCGGCGCTTCCAGTTCACTTCCTTGAAGCTGTAGAAGGGGACGTTGGAGACCATCGTCACGCCGGCGAACACGGCGACGACCCACGTCACGCCGGTCAGCCAGACGGACTCCTCGGGCAGGAAGCCAAAGTCCGTCATCACCCAGACAAGGCCGGTCAGGACCGCGGCCCCGGAGGGACTCGGCAAGCCCTGGAAGAACCGCTTGTCGACGACCCCGATGTTCGTATTGAAGCGCGCGAGGCGGATCCCGGCGGCCGCGCAATACACGAACGCGCCGATCCAGCCGAGCTTTCCGTAGTCCTGCAGCGCCCAGATGTAGGCGATCAGCGCCGGCGCGGCGCCGAACGCCACCATGTCGGCGATGCTGTCGTACTGCGCGCCGAAATCGCTCTGCGTCTGCGTCCAGCGCGCGACGCGCCCGTCCATGCCGTCGAGGACCATGGCGATCCACACGGCGATCGCGGCGGTCTCGTACAGCCCGTTCATGGCCTGCACGATCGAGTAGAAGCCGCAGAAGAGAACGCCCGTGGTAAAGAGGTTGGGAAGGAGATAAATGCCGCGGCGGCGCAGTCCGCCGAGCGGCGGACGCGGATGGCCGTTCTCTCCCGCCGGGTCCGCGTCCGCAAGATCGGGGTCCTGCACGCGATCGGGATCGGGAAAGCTAGCCACGGCGCTTGAGCCTCGCGAGGACGGATTCGGCAGCATAGACCTTCTCGCCGATGGCCGCGGTCAGTTCGGCGTCGAGCGGCAGGTAGACGTCCACGCGGGAACCGAACCGGATGAAGCCGAAGCGCTGGCCTTTCCTGAGCGCGGATCCCGGCTCGACGTAGCAGAGGATCCGCCGCGCGATCAGTCCCGCCACCTGCACGCAGGTCACGTCCTGGCCGTCGGGCATGCGCAGCCAGAGCGCGTTGCGCTCGTTGTCGAGGGACGCCTTGTCGAGCGCCGCGTTGAAGAAGCGCCCGGGGAAATACCAGCGCTCCTTGACCTCGCCTGCCACCGGCGCGCGGTTCGAATGCACGTTGAACACGTTCATGAACACGCTCACCTTGAGGGCCTCGCGCTTCAGGTACGGGTCCTGCGCCTTGCCGACGATGATCACCCGCCCGTCCGCCGGGGACGTGACGAGCGCCGGGTCGTCCGGAATGTCCCGCGGCGGGTCGCGGAAGAACTGCAGGACGAAGACCGCCGCCGCCCAGAACGGGAGCGACCACCACCCGACCAGCCAGGTCGCCGCCAGGGAAACCAGCACGGCGATGCCCAGGAAGGGCCAGCCTTCCCGGGCGATGATCGGATGTGGGTAGGTCGACACTAAGCCCCTACAGCAACATCCATTCCGCTCAGTTCTTCGACGTGTCGACGAGGCGGTTCTTGCGGATCCACGGCATCATCTCCCGCAGCCGCGCCCCGACCTTCTCGATCGGCAGTTCCGAGGTCATGCGCCGCCGGCTGAGGAGGGTCGGCGCGCCGGCGCGGTTCTCCAGCACGAACTCCTTCGCGTACTCGCCGGTCTGGATCTTCTCGAGCGCCGCCTTCATCCGCTTGCGCGTGTCCTCGTCGATGATCTTCGGGCCGGTGACGTACTCGCCGAATTCCGCGTTGTTGGAGATCGAATAGTTCATCGTGCCGATGCCGCCCTCGTACATGAGGTCGACGATCAGCTTGAGCTCGTGCAGGCACTCGAAGTACGCCATCTCGGGCGCATAGCCGGCCTCGACGAGCGTGTCGAAGCCCGCCTTCACCAGCTCCACGCAGCCGCCGCACAGCACGGCCTGCTCGCCGAAGAGATCGGTTTCGGTCTCTTCCTTGAAGTTGGTCTCGATGATCCCGGCCTTGCCGCCGCCGATGGCAGCGGCATAGGAGAGCGCGAGGTCGCGCGCCTTCTTCGAGGCGTTGCGATGAACGGCGATCAGCATCGGGACGCCGCCGCCCTGCGCGTAGGTGGAGCGCACGGTGTGGCCCGGGGCCTTCGGCGCGACCATCCATACGTCGAGGTCCGCGCGGGGCTGGATCAGGCCGTAGTGGATGTTGAAGCCGTGTGCGAACGCGAGCGACGCGCCCTTCTTGATGTTGGGCTCGATGAAGTCCTTGTAGACCTGCGCGTGGTGCTCGTCCGGCAGCAGCACCATCACGATGTCGGCGCCCTTGATGGCCTCGGCCATTTCCGCGACCTTGATGCCGCCTTTCTTCGCCTTGTCCCACGACGCACCGCCCTTCCGCAGCGCGACAGTAACCTTCACGCCGGATTCCTGCAGGTTCTGCGCGTGCGCATGGCCCTGCGAGCCGTAGCCGATGATGGTGACCTTCTTGCCCTTGACGAGCGAAAGGTCGGCGTCCTTGTCGTAATAGACCTTCATTGAACCCCCTGCGGAAAGAACTTCTTCTTGATTAAACCCGGAGGATCCGGTTGCCGCGCCCGATGCCGCTTGCGCCGGTCCTGACGGTTTCGATGATCGCCCCCTGGTCCAGCGAGCGGATGAATGCGTCGAGCTTCGCGCCGTCGCCGGTGAGCTCGATGGTGTACGTGTTGTCGGACACGTCGATGATGCGGCCGCGGAAGATGTCGGCCATGCGCTTCATGTCCTCGCGCTCCCTCTGGCCGGCGCGCACCTTGATGAGCATCAGCTCGCGCTCGATGTGCTCGGCCTCGGAGAGGTCGATGACCTTGACCACCTCGATCAGCTTGTTGAGCTGCTTGGTGATCTGCTCGACGACGTCCTCGGACCCGGTCGTGACGATGGTCATGCGCGACATCGAGGCGTCCTCGGTCGGCGCGACGGTGAGCGACTCGATGTTGTA
>DASPMF010000187.1:0-4590 GCA_035627155.1 Burkholderiales bacterium
GCAGCTCCGGCGTCCACACTTCGCCCGTCGGGCGGCGCCGCACGAAGACGGCGTTCATCGGCTGGCCCGCGCCGATCTTCGCGCGGATGATGTGCCGTCCGCGCGGCGTGCAGAAGCTGCCGTTCTTCTCCCCGACCCCGTTGCTCGCCGTCGAGACGAGGTAGCGCTTCAGAACCTCCCGCCCTTCCTTGAGCTCGAGCGTCTGGCAAGGAATGTCGATCTCGATCTTCATCGGCGCGCGGCGAAGAACGCGCTGAGAAGCTGCCCGCAATCGTGCGCCAGCACGCCGCCCTCGATGGCCACCTTGTTCTTCAGGACCGCCTTCTTCGGATCGTCCGCTCCGTAGACCGCGCGGGCCACGCGCGCGTGGAACATGGCGCCTACGCACATGTCGCAGGGCTCGAGGGTGACGTAGAGCGTCGCGCCGGTCAGGCGGTAGTTCTCCAGCTTCTGCGCGGCGGCGCGCAAGGCCTGGATTTCCGCATGCGCGGTCGGATCCGTCGCGGCGATCGGGCGGTTCCAGCCTTCGCCGACGATGACCCCGTCAAGTACAACTACCGCGCCGACCGGGACCTCCCCTTCGCCCTCCGCCTTGCGCGCCAGCTCCAGCGCGCGGCGCATGAAGGCCTCGTCGCTCATTCCCATTCAATGGTGGCGGGCGGCTTCGAGCTGATGTCGTAGGTGACGCGGTTGATGCCGCGTACCTCGTTGATGATCCGGCTCGAGACGCGCGCCAGCAGCTCGTGGGGCAGCGGCGCCCAGTCCGCGGTCATGAAGTCGCTCGTCTGCACGGCACGCAGGGCGACGACGTACTCGTACGTGCGACCGTCGCCCATCACGCCGACCGACTTCACCGGAAGGAAAACGGTGAAGGCCTGCGAGGTCTTGTCGTACCAGCCGCTCTTGCGCAGTTCCTGGATGAAGATGTCGTCCGCGCGCTGCAGGAGCTGCACGTACTCCATGTGGATCTCGCCGAGAATCCGCACCCCGAGCCCGGGGCCGGGGAACGGATGGCGGTAAACCATCTCCCGCGGCAGCCCGAGCACGGTGCCGAGCTCGCGCACCTCGTCCTTGAAGAGCTCGCGCAATGGCTCGAGCAGCTTGAGGTGCAAGCTCTCCGGCAGGCCGCCCACGTTGTGGTGCGACTTGATCGTCATCGCCTTCTTGGTCTTGGCGCCGGCCGACTCGATCACGTCCGGGTAGATCGTGCCCTGCGCGAGCCACCTGGCGTTGCGGATCTTCTTCGCCTCGCGCTGGAACACGTCGACGAACAGCCGGCCGATGATCTTGCGCTTTTCCTCCGGATCGGAAACGCCCTTCAGCGCCGCAAGGAAGTCGTCCCCGGCATCCACGTGGACGACCTTGATGTGCTGCTGGCCGGCGAAGGTCTCCATCACCTGATTCGCCTCGTCCAGCCGAAGCAGGCCGTGGTCCACGAACACGCAGGTGAGCCGGTCGCCGATCGCACGGTGGATGAGCGCGGCGGCGACCGACGAATCCACGCCGCCGGAAAGGCCGAGGATCACCTCGTCGTTGCCGACCTGCTTCCGGATCGCTTCGACGGCTTCCGCCACGTAGTCCGGCATGCTCCAGTCGCCGCGGCAGCCGCAAATGTCGCGCACGAAGCGGTGCAGCAGCTTCGTACCCTGCAGCGTATGCGTGACTTCCGGGTGGAACTGAACGCCATAGAAGCGTCGCGCCTCGTCGGCCATCCCCGCGATGGCGCAGGATTCGGTCGACGCCATCAGCTTGAAGCCGGGCGGCATCTCGGAAACCTTGTCGCCGTGGCTCATCCAGACCTTCAGCATGCCGTGGCCCTCGGCGGTGCGATGGTCCTCGATGCCGTCGAGGAGCTTCGTATGCCCGCGGGCGCGCACCTCGGCATAGCCGAACTCGCGCACCTTCCCGGCCTCGACCTTCCCGCCGAGCTGCTGCGCCATGCTCTGCATGCCGTAGCAGATGCCCAGAACTGGCACGCCGAGCTCGAACGCCGCCTGCGGCGCCTTGCCGGCCTCCTTGTCGTACGCCGACAGGTGGCTGCCGGAAAGAATGATCCCCTGGGGGGCGAACTCGCGGACGAAGCCGTCCGTGACGTCGTGGGGATGGATCTCGCAGTAGACCTTCGCCTCGCGCACGCGCCGCGCGATGAGCTGGGTGTACTGCGCGCCGAAATCCAGAATGAGGATCTTCTGGTGCAACTTATTCGACCCGGTAATTCGGCGCCTCTTTCACGATCTGCACGTCGTGCACGTGGGACTCGCGGATGCCCGCGGCCGTAATCTCGACGAACTGCGGCTTGGTGCGCAGCTCCTCGATCGTGGCGCAGCCCGTATAGCCCATGCTCGCCCGCACGCCGCCCATGAGCTGCTGGACGACCCAGATCGCGCTTCCCTTGTACGGAACCCGTCCTTCAACGCCCTCCGGGACGAGCTTTTCTACGTTCATCTCGGAATCCTGGAAATAGCGGTCGGCAGCCCCCTTCTGCATCGCGCCGAGCGATCCCATGCCCCGATAGGACTTGTAGGAGCGCCCCTGGTAGAGCTCGATTTCCCCGGGCGACTCTTCGGTGCCGGCGAAGAGCGAGCCCAGCATGACGGCGTGCGCGCCGGCGGCCAGCGCCTTGGCGATGTCGCCCGAATACCGCACGCCGCCGTCGGCGATGAGGGGCACGCCGGAGCGCCCGAGCGCTTCGGCGACGTTCTGGATGGCGGTGATCTGCGGCACACCGACGCCTGCGACGATGCGGGTCGTGCAGATGGAGCCGGGGCCGATGCCGACCTTCACGCCGTCGGCTCCGTGGTCCACCAGCGCCTTGGCGCCGTCCCCGGTGCCGACGTTGCCGCCGATCACCTGGACGTCGAAGTTCTTCTTGACCCAGGCGACGCGGTCGAGCACGCCCTGGGCATGGCCGTGCGCCGTATCCACCACTACGACGTCGACCCCCGCCTCGACGAGGGCTGCCACTCGCTCCTCGGTGCCCTCCCCTACGCCCACCGCCGCACCGACGCGCAGCTTGCCGTGCGGATCCTTGCACGCGTTGGGGTGCTCGCTTTCCTTGAGGATGTCCTTGACCGTGACGAGGCCCTTGAGGTGGAACTCCTCGTCCACCACCAGGACGCGCTCCAGGCGGTGCTGGTGCATGAGCTTCATCGCTTCGTCGCGGCTCGCCCCCTCGCGGACCGTGATCAGCTTGCGCTGCGGCGTCATGATCGACTTGACCGGCTGGTCGAGCTGCGCTTCGAACCGCAGGTCGCGGTTGGTGACGATGCCGACGACCTTGCCCGCCTTGACGACCGGGAAGCCGGAGATCTTGTGCTCGCGTTGCAGCGCGAGCACCTCGCGCACGGTCTGCTCGGGCGTCACCGTCATCGGGTCGCGCAGCACGCCCGACTCGAAGCGCTTCACCTTGGCGACCTCGGCCGCCTGCGCCTGGGCCGGCATGTTCTTGTGGATGATGCCGATCCCGCCTTCCTGGGCGAGCGCGATCGCAAGCCGGGCCTCGGTGACCGTGTCCATCGCTGCGGAGACAAGCGGGATGTTCAGCTCGAGCTTGCGGCTGAGCCGGGTCTTCAGGGAGACTTCGCGCGGGAGGACGCGGGAGTGGGCGGGGAGGAGGAGTACGTCGTCGAAGGTCAGCGCCTTCTGGATGACCCGCACTGGGTTTTCCTTTCTCGCAAAGCGGCATTTTACACGAGGCATGTTTGACGCCCCAAATCAAAGCCGCTACTGTCCTTGCACCATGAAAAAGCTACTGCTCCTCATCGCCGGCCTGGCGTTCGCCGCTGCCGCGGCCGCGCAGCAGTTCAAATGGGTCGACAAGGACGGCAAGGTGCGCTACGGCGATACGCCGCCGCCGGGGGTGAAGGCCACGCCCTTGCGGGCGCCGTCCGGCCCGTCGGCCTCGTCGAAGCCCGCCGCAAAGGGCGGCCCGCTCACCCCCGCGCAGCAGGAGGCGGAATTCCGCAAGCGCCAGCTCGAAGCCGGGAAGGCGCGCGAGAAGGAGGCCGCCGCGGCCGAGCAGGCACAGGCGAAGAAGGAAAACTGCGAGAACGCGAAGGCGCAGCTCCAGTATGTGGAGAGCGGCCAGCGCATCGCGCGGACCGACGCCAAGGGCGAGCGCTACTTCCTCGACGACGAGCAGCGCGCTGCCGAGGCCGCGCGGGCGCGCAAGGCGATCAGCGCCTCGTGCGGCGGCTAGCCGCCCGCGCCCGCCGCGCCGCCTTCGGATCCACCGCCAGCGGGCGGTAGATCTCGATCCGGTCTCCGTGCGAGGCCGCAGCGTCGAGCGGGCGCGCCCGGCCGAAAACCCCGACCTTCGTGCGCGCGAGGTCGATCTCGGGGTGGCGGGCGCAGATCCCGGAAATCACGATCGCGTCGCGGAGCGTGGCGCCAGGGGAAACCTCGACGCGCACGGCGTCCTCGCCCGACGCCAGCGCATAGACGACCTCAACGCGGAGCGGCGCCATGGATTTCGTCTGCGCGCCGCGCGAACGCATCGACCATCGTGTCGGCGATG
Organism: Burkholderiales bacterium; assembly: GCA_035627155.1. GTDB lineage: Bacteria > Pseudomonadota > Gammaproteobacteria > Burkholderiales > SG8-39 > SCGC-AG-212-J23. The sequence continues at coordinate 4,517 of DASPMF010000187.1, forward strand.
CGGTCGAACAGCGGCTCGAGGAGCCGCGCGAGCACCGCGCTGGAGAACTCGTATTCGAGCGTGAACTCGATGCG
>DASPMF010000188.1:0-4189 GCA_035627155.1 Burkholderiales bacterium
CCATTCCCTACGGACAGCAAACTTTTCGCAAGCAGCATCTAACAGGGAATCGTTCAGCCCGCTCACCAGCGCAGAATCGTCCTGGACGTCGCGCAGTGCGAGTCCGGCGTTCAGGAACCTTGGTATTTGATTTCGGTGAACGCCATGCGATTCGAAGAGGCTAACGAAGCGAGCCGCGAGCGTGTCCTGCGTCACGACCCTTCGCGAAAAGAGCCATTTCCATACTCTGACGCCGCGCTCTAGGAGGGCAACCGCCGAGCTGATCTCCCCGAAGATCGTGTGATGTCTCCTAACCCAAATCGTTTGAGGTTGCTGCTGAGTAGGTATCGGGGTTCGGCAGAACTGCGATCGACTCCAACTGCCCCACCGCCCCCTGCCCGATCCCCTGCAGGTCCCCCACCACCGATAGCATCCCGGTCATCATCCGCGTGAGCTGCGCCTCGCGCTTCTTCCAGATGCGCAGCATCGCGTCCTTCTCCTTGTTCAGGTCCGCGCGCTGCTCCTCGAAGCCCTCGACGATCGTGCGCACGCGCTGGGCGAACTGCGGGCTGCAGATGTAGTTGTAGACGAGCTCCATCTTCTCGGCGCGGCCGGCGTTGGCGAGGCGCAGCTTGTGCATCTCGAGGAGCGTGGCGCGGAGCGCCTCGGCCAGGGGCCGCGCGGCCTCGAAGCGGGCGATCCAGACGTCGGCTTCGCGCAGGAACGGCTCGCGCGTTTCCCTGGGCATGGCGGCGGTCACCAGCACCGCGACCTCCGCGCCCACGGCCTGCTGGTCGTCCTTCAGCTTCGCGAGCCAGGCCTGCTGCCAGGCCTTGGTCTGCTTGGTCTCCCAGACGATCGTGCCGCAGAGCTGCCCGGAGGGCGAGCGCACGCGCTGCAGGAGGTCCGCGCCGTTCACGCCCTTCGGCACGGGCAGGACCTCGTCGAGCGGGAAGGCGGACTTGAGGAGCGCCTCGAGCGAGACCTCGAGCGCCTCGCCCTGGGTCTGCTGGGAGCCTTGTTCCAGCTTGCGCTTCAGGTCCGCCGCCTCGCGCTGCGCGGACTCGAGCTGCGCGCGGAACTGCGCCTCCTTGAGCCGGAACTCCTCGGCGAGCGCGCTGCGCGCGCTTTCCTGGATGAGCTTCCTCTCCGCGTCGAGCTTCCTCTGGTACTCGAGCTCCTGGCTGCGGCGCTTCTCCTCGGTCTCGTTGAGCTGGCGGCGCAGGGCGACTTCGGCCTCGCGCAGGCCCTGCAGCGAGGCGTCCTTGGCCGCGAGGGCCTGCTTCGCCGCCTGCAGCTCGGACTCGAACTTCTCGCGCGCCGCGGCCGACTGGAGCTCGAGCTTGCGCTTCGCCTCGGCGGCGAGCTCGGCCTCGAGGCGCTTTCGCTGCTCGGCGAGCGAGCGGTCGTGCTCCTCGGCGTAGCGCTCGATGGTCTGCCGGGAGATGCCCTCGGAAAGCGGAAAGACGTGGTTGCACTTCGGGCAGCCGACCCCTTCGCCGGCGGCCACCATGATTGTTTTTGTCATGCTTACCCCCAGGTCGAACTTTGCCATCTTTCGCCTCCGTTTTACTTAAGAAAATCCTGCGCGGGAAAAATCGGGGTCGGACCCCGGCGAGCCGAAATCGGGGTCAGACCCCAAAACCCGTTTGGCTGCGCCCGATCAGAATCGGGGTCTGACCCCAAGGCGGCGGGTGCGGTGGCCGACGGTGATGACGACGCCGTCGCCGCTGAGGACGGCGTACTTCTTCCCCAGCACCACCAGGTCGGCGCCGCCGGGTGCGCGGCGGACGTGGCCGTACTCGAGGATCGCCTCGAGCACCGCCGGGCGGATGCCGCGCTGCTGCATGCGCACGCGGGCGTGGTGCGTCAGCGGTAGCGGTCCAGCACCCATAGGACGACGAGCAGGACAGTGGGCGAAATGGCGACCAGGAAGTCGAGCGGGATCATGGCGCCGAGTATGAGCAGGGGGGTGGCTCAGGGCGTGAGCCTGAGGCAGCGCGCTGTCATCGATCCCAGTTCGGGATCTATCATTCCCAATATGGGATCCCCCGAGATGGGGTCCGAGTTATCGACCTATCGAGCCGAAAGTGGACTTCGTTCTGCGCAGGTGGTCGACAGCCCGCCCAGGCGCGAGGCGATCCACGAGGACTTGAAGCTGCTCTATGAAGGGTGAACGCGATGCCGCAAGCCATGCGCAAGAATCAACTCAAGCCACGATCTGCCGCCTCTGAGGCACGCCAGCGCTTAAAGCGACTCAAAGGCAAAGCGAAGGTGACCGGCGACATCTTGAGTCCCTCGGGCATCACCTGGAACGCCGAACGCGACGAAACCCTAGGACCGATCAAACGCTCGCGACGGAACTAAGTACCTGATCCGTACCTGGCAATGGTTCTGCGAAGAAGGCCCAACACACGCTCGCGCAGAGTGGCGGGATGGACGACCTCGACATCGGGGCCGAACTTCAGAATCTCCATCAGGAGCTCGCGGTCGGCGGCGTAAGGGACCTCGAGGACATAGCTGCCGTCTGACTCCGTATTGGCGCGCTGCTTGGGATGCCATTCCTGCGCGGAGACCCAGCGCGCGGCCTCCGGCGTGAAGCGCAGCTTCGCCCACTGCACGTTCGCGCCGGAGAAGATGCCGTAGCCGCTGCCGAGGTGCTCGTCTAGCTCGCGGGCGGGCACTTCCTTCGCGCGTCCGTCGCGCAGCTCCGCTGCGCGGATTGCATCGACGGCGAAGCTGCGCAGGTCGTTGCGCACGTGGCACCAGGCGTCGAGGTACCAGTTGCCCCGGTAGTGGGCGAGGCGCTGCGGCGAGATTTCGCGTTCGGTCTCGCGGTCTTCCTTGCGGTTGTAGTGGCGGATCCACAGGCGCGCGCGGGTGAGGACGGCCTTCGCGACGACCGGGAAGAAGCTGCTCGGCGAGGAGCGCCTTTCCGGCTGGAAGACGCGGATGCGGCTGCGGACCTCCTTCCACGCCGGCTCGCCGCCCAGGATCGCCTGCAGGCGCTCCTGCAGCGGGCCGACGTGCGGCTCGAGGAGGCCGGGCTGGAGCTCGGCGAGGAGCGTCTGCATCGTAAGGAGCGCGTAGGCCTCGTCCGATGAAAACCAAAGGCCCGGCAGCTCGTAGCGGGGGCCGGTGCGCGGTTTGCCGAAGCGGTAGCCGTTCGCCTCGCGGTCGTACTCGATCGGGGCGTTGAAGCGGGTCCTCATGTACTCGAGGTCGCGTTTCAAACTCGCCCTTGATATGGAAAGTTCCTTCTGGAGTACTGAAAAAGGAACGGACCTTCTCTCCTTGAGAAGCTGGTCGATCTTGTAGAAGCGCTCGAGGCGGTCCATTCGCACATATCTTAGGGAAAGTTCGGTGCCTGACCCCGATCTCTGCTAAGATGCGCGCCTCGCAGTTCACGCAGTCGATCCGCCCGCCCTCTCGCAGTCCCTCGAAGTCCTCCGGCAGTTTCCGGAAGTTTCCTGGCCAAGCGGTTTCAGGTTGGCGCCACCAAAGGAAATGCCATGGGCTTCTCGTCGCTCGGTCTGGATTCGTCCCTTCTGGAAAACCTCACGCGTCTCGGCTATGCCGAGCCGACGCCTGTTCAGCGCGAAGCCATCCCGGCCGCGCTGGCCGGCGGCGACCTGCTCGTGTCCTCGCAAACGGGCAGCGGCAAGACCGCGGCCTTCGTGCTGCCGGGGCTGCAGCGCCTGCGCACGCAATCGAATCGCCCGGGCCATGGCCCGCGCATGCTGGTGCTCACGCCGACTCGCGAGCTCGCCATGCAGGTGCAAAAGGCGACGCATGGTTATTGCACGGGCCAGAAACTCGTCACCGCGTGCCTCGTCGGCGGGATGCCGTTCGGCGCGCAACTCAAGCAAGTGCAGCGGCGCGTGGACATCGTCATCGCGACGCCCGGCCGCCTCAAGGACCACATGGACCGCGGCAGCGTGGAGCTCTCCCGCGTCGAGATCCTTGTCCTGGACGAAGCCGATCGCATGCTCGACATGGGCTTCCAGGAAGAGCTCGACTCGATCGTCAACCGCACGCCGAAGAACCGCCAGACGCTGCTCTTCTCGGCCACGCTTGCCGGCGTAGTCGGCCACCTTGCGCGGCGCGTGACGAAGGACGCCAAGCGGGTCGAAATCGCCCGCAAGGAACAAACCAAGCCGGACATCACGCAGCACGCCCTCCTCGCCGACAACGCGGCGCACAAGGGCCG
>DASPMF010000189.1:0-23662 GCA_035627155.1 Burkholderiales bacterium
TGGGCTCGCCGGAGCAGCCGCGCCAGTGCGGAATGGCAAGGCGCACGCCGAGCGCGCCACAAGCTGCGGCGAGCTTGCGCGCGTAGTGGCTGTCGGAGCCGCCTTCCAGGCCGTGGAAGAGCACGATCCAGCGCTCGGCGGCCGGATCGCCGGCGAAGTCGACGTCGATGAAGTCGCCGTCCGGCGTGTCCCAGCGCTCGCGCGCGAGCGGCACGCGCGGCGGCGGTCGCAGCGCGGGGTAGATGGTCTGCGCGTGACCGCCCGGCAGCCACCAGGGCGCGGCGTAGGCGGCGCTCAATGAAAGGTCTTCGGCGCTTCCTTCGCGGGCGGCGGCTCGGCCTGGCCCGGCGCCGGCGAGGCGTGGTGGACGATCATCCGCCAGCCGGAGGCGCCGCGCAGGTAGACGTTGGTGGCGACGACCGGCGGCGGGCGCTTGTCGCGCGCCGGCGCACCCTCGAGGACGAAGTTCTCGAACACGCTGTGCACCGCGAGCATCATCCCGGAGATCGAGACCTGCTGCGTGATGTGTACGCGGGTGCGGCCGCCGCCGGCGAAGATCTGCGCCCAGCTCTCGCGCACCTGGTCCTGGCCGCACAGGCGCGGCCCGCCCGGATGCACGCACACGATCTCCTCGTCCTCCGACCAGACGGCCATCATGCCCTCGAGGTCGGCGTGCTCCAGCGCCTCGTAGAAGGCGTTCTCGGCGTCCTGCGAGGTGGGGAAGATCCTGCCGCTCACGATGCGAAATTGTGGAGGTGTTGCAGCACGCTTTCCACCGTCATCTCGCGCATGCAGCGAAAGTGCCCGAGCGGGCATTCGCGCTGGTAGCACGGGCTGCATTCGACGTGCAGCCACAGCACGCGCGCCGCGGGCGAGAGCGGCGGCGTGTGCAGCGGGCTGGAAGAGCCGAACAGCGCGACCTGCGGCTTGCCGAGCGCCGCGGCGACGTGCATCAGGCCCGAATCGTTGGCGACGACGTAGCGCGCGCCGGCGATGAGGTCGATCGCCTCCTCGAGGGTCGTCCGCCCCGCCAGGTTCTCCCCGGCGATGCCCTCGGTCGCCGGGCGGTCCTTTGCGCTGCCGAGGATCGCGGCGGGAATCGAAAGGCGCCTGGAAAGCTCGGCGAAGTAGGGCCAGCGCTTGGCGGGGCCGTACTCGGCGCCGGGGCAGAGCACCGCGTACTCGGCGGGCAGGCCGAACTTGCGCCGGGTGGCATCCGCCTCGTGCGCGGCGAAGCGCAGCTTCGTCTGCGGCAGCGGCCGGGGAACCGCCCGGCCCGGCGGCTCGGCAAGGCGCCCGTAGTGCGCCGGCATGTTGTCCGACGGGTCCTTCTTGTAGAGGAGGTTCAGCAGGCCGTAGCGCGACTCGCCGACATAGCCGGTGCGCAGCGGCACGTCGGCGAAGAACGGCACGAGCGCGGCCTTCCACGTGTTGGGCAGCACGATCGCCTGGTCGTAGCGCCGCGCCCGCAGCTCGCGCCCGAGGCGCCAGCGCGCGCGCAGCTCGAGCGGCCCGTGGCGGAACGGCGCGACGACGACCTCGGCGACTTCCGGCATGCGCCGCGCAACCGGCGCGACCCATTCCGGAGCGAGCACGTCGATCGTCAGCGCGCCGGCCGACTTCTCGTGCAGGCGCGCTAGCAGCGGCTGCGCCATCAGCGCGTCCCCGATCCAGTTGGGCGCAATGACCAGGACGCGCGGCAACTAGTGGCCCTTCGGAGGCGGCCCCGTGAAGATGTACCTCGTCCCGCAGTACGGGCACTGCGCCTTCCTGTCGTGCAGCACGTCGAGGAACACGCGCGGGTGCCGCGACCAGAGCGGCGCATCCGGCATCGGGCAGTGCAGCGGCAGGTCCTTCGCCGTGACGCTTACTTCTTTTTGCTTACCGGAGTCAGCCATTGGCGCCGCTTCTTGTCCTTGCCGGAAACTACGTCGAAGAAGGCCTTCTGGATCGCCTTCGTGACGGGGCCGGCCTTGCCGGCGCCGATGGTACGCCCGTCGAGCTCGCGGATCGGCGTCACTTCGGCCGCCGTGCCGGTGAAGAAGCACTCGTCGGCGATGTAGATGTCGTCGCGGGTGAGGCGCTTCGCGCGCACCTTGTAGCCGAGCCCCTCGGCGAGGTCGATGACCGACGAGCGGGTGATGCCGGTGAGCGCGGAGGTGAGCTCCGGTTCCCAGATGGTCCGGTCCTTCACGACGAAGATGTTCTCGCCCGCCCCCTCCGCCACGAAGCCGTCCACGTCGAGCAGCAGGCCCTCGTCGTAGCCGTGCTGCGTCGCCTCGAGCGTCGCCAGCACCGAGTTCGGGTAGGTGCCCGACATCTTGGCCCGCGCCATGGTGACGTTGACGTGGTGGCGCGCATAGGAGGAGGTCTTCACGCGGATGCCCTTCTCGAGCGCGTCCGGGCCGAGGTAGGCGCCCCACGGCCAGCAGGCGATCGCCACGTGCACGCGCGCGCCGACCGGCGAGACGCCCATCTTCTCCGAGCCGTAGAAGGCGATCGGGCGGATGTAGCACGCCTCGTGGTTGTTCTTGCGCACCACCTCGCACTGCGCGTCCATCAGCTGCTCGACGCTGTACGGAATCTTCATCATGTAGATGTGCGCGGAGTTGAGCAGGCGCTGCGTGTGCTCGCGCAGGCGGAAGATCGCGGTGCCGATCTGCGTCTTGTACGCGCGCACGCCCTCGAACACCGCGAGGCCGTAGTGCAGCGAGTGCGTGAGCACGTGCGTGGTGGCGTTGCGCCACGGCACGAGCTTGCCGTCGTACCAGATCCAGCCGTCGCGATCCGCCATGGAAAGCGGACCTGCAGTGGCCGCTTTGCCGGCGGGACCTGCCTTTGCCTTTGCCATTCGGGATTCCCTGAAGGAGTTTGTTATGAGGTCGGCGCATTGAAGCACAGGCACGGCCGGCTTTGCAAAACCATTAACCGGTTTGTTAATCTTCGCCGATGGACGAGATCTTCGCCGCCCTCGCCTCGCTGCCCCGCCGCCGCATCCTGGCGAGCGTTTCGCAAAGCGCGCTGTCCACGCTCGAGCTCGCGGAGCGCTTCGGCATGACGCCGCCCGCCGTGTCGCGCCACCTTTCCATCCTGCAGGCCGCCGGGCTCGTCGCGGCCGAGCGGCAGGGGCAGAAGGTGCTCTACCGCCTGGAGCGCGACGCGCTCATCGGCGCCCTGTCGCGCTTCGCCTCCGAGCTCGACGCGCCGCTGCGGCGCATGCCGCGGGAGGCACTCTAATTGCTGTAGCAGGGCATCCGACGGAGGCGTCATGTCCACGATCCTTGACAGCAACGGCAGTGCAATCCGCGACCTTGGCACGACCTCCATGGGTTCCTGGCGTTTCGCCAACGTCGCGCGCCAGCTCTCGACGCTGGCCGGCAGGCCCGGCGCGTTCGCCGTCGCGGCCGGCGCCGTCGTGCTCTGGGCGGCGAGCGGGCCGTTCTTCGGCTACAGCGATACGTGGCAGCTGGTCGTCAACACGTCCACGACGATCGTCACTTTCCTCATGGTGTTCGTGATCCAGAACACGCAGAACCGCGACACCGCGGCGATCCAGATCAAGCTCGACGAGCTGATCCGCGCCACGCAGGGCGCGCACAACGCGATCCTCGACCTCGAGCAGCTCGACGAGAAGCAGCTCTGCGAGTACCTGAAGAAGTACGAGTCGCTCGCCGCCGCGGCGCGCGCCAAGCTCGCCGCCGGCCGGCTCGACACCGGCTCGCCGGAAATCAAGCACCCGGCCTACTGAAGAGCGTCTCCCAGAGCCTCTGCACCGCCTCGCGCTCCGGCGCGAAAACCTCCGGCTTCACGCGGGCGTACTGCGCGCCGTTCAGGCGCAGCATGTGCTGGGCGCGGCGGTACTCGCGGTAGGCGCTTGCGGTCTTTTCGCTCACCGCCTTTTCGATCAGCGAAAAACCCGCGGCCATCCCGAGCAGGGCGATGTTGCCGAGGTTCTTCGTCAGATCCGGGAAGCGGGCGGCATGGGCGAGCACCAGGTACTGCACCATGAACTCGATGTCGATCATGCCGCCGCGGTCGTGCTTGACGTCGAAGAGTCCGCTGCGGTTGGGGTGCGCGGCGGCGATGCGCTCGCGCATGGCGAGGATGTCCGCGGCGAGCGCCGCCGCATCGCGCGGCTTGGTGAGGATCGCTTCGCGGATCGCCTCGAAGCGCGCGCCGACCGCGGGGTCGCCGGCGCTGAAGCGCGCTCGCGTGAGCGCCTGGTGCTCCCAGGTCCACGCGTCCTCCTGCTGGTAGCGCTCGAAGCCGGCGATCGGCTGCACCAGCAGGCCCTTGGAGCCGCTCGGGCGCAGCGCGAGGTCGGTCTCGAACAGGATCCCCGACGCGGTGGCGGACGAAAGCCAGCTCACCATGCGCGTGCCCAGGCGCCCGTAGGCCACCTGGGTCGCGCTGTCGTCCTCGTTTGCACCTCCGCCCTCGTGGAGGAAGATGATGTCGAGGTCGGAGGCGTACCCGAGCTCCTTGCCGCCGAGCTTGCCGTAGGAGACGACGGCAAAGCGCGGCGCTTCGGGCGCCTCGGGCATCTTCGCGCGCACGTCCTTCCACACCTCGCGCAGCGTGATGTCGAGCACGCGGTCGGCGAGCGCCGAAAGGTGGTCGGCCAGGCGCTCGACGGTGAGCAGGCCGGCGAGGTCCTGCGCGAGCAGGCGGAAGACCTGCGCCTGGTGCGCCTCGCGCAGCACGTTCATGCGCCGCTCCGTGTCGTCCTGGGCGTGCGCGAGCTGCGCGCCGACGGTGCGCTCGAACGCCGCGAGGTCCGGGGCCGCGTAGAGCACGCGGTCGTCGAGGAGCTCGTCGAGGAGCAGCGGATGGCGCGACACGAAGTCCGCCGCCCAGCTCGATGCCGAGATCATGCGTGTCACGCGCTCGAGCGCCTCGGGCCGCTCGGCGAGGAGCGCGAGGTACGCCCCGCGGCTCGCGATCGCCTCGACGAGGTCCATGCCGCGCGCGAGCGTCGCGTGCGGATCCGGCGTGCCGCGGCTCGCGCGGCCGATCGCGGGAAGCAGGACGTCCAGGCGCCGCCTCGAGTCGCCCGACAGCGCCGCGTATTTCTGGCTCCTGCGGAACGCCGCGAGGCGCGGATGGTCGGGCCACGGCTCGCTTTGCGCCTCCTTTTCCGCGAACACGCCGTCGAAATGGCGGGACACCGCGGCGCGCTTTTCCGCCAGCGCGGCGTAGAAGGCGTCCCACGACGCGAACCCGCTCATTTCGGCGACGCGCCGGCGATCCTCGGCGTCCTCGGGCAGGTCGTGGCGCTGCGCGTCGTCGAGGTACTGCAGGCGGTGCTCCACGTTGCGCAGGAAGACGTAGGCGTCGCAGAGCTCGCGCGCCGCGGCCTCGGGCAACAGATTTCTTTCTGCAAGGAGACTCAGAATCCGCAGCGTGGGCTTCGCCTGCAGCTCGGGATCGCGCCCGCCGCGGATGAGCTGCAGCGCCTGCGCGATGAACTCCACCTCGCGGATGCCCCCCGGCCCGAGCTTCACGTGCTCGGCGAGCTCGCGTCGCGCCACGTCGCGCCGCACTTCCGCGTGCAGCGCGCGCATTGCCGAGAGCGTGCCGTAGTCGAGGTACTTCCTGAAGACGAAAGGTTTTACCGTTTTGAAGATTTCATCCCGGAACGACGGGGCGCCTGACAGCGCGCGCGCCTTGATCCAGGCGTAACGCTCCCACTCGCGGCCCTGCGTGACGAGGTAGTTCTCGAGGAACGCCAGGCTGCAGGCGAGCGGGCCGGACTCGCCGTACGGCCGCAGCCGCATGTCGACCCGGAACACGTAGCCCTCGGCGGTCATTTCCGAGAGCAGCCGGATGAGCGCGCGGCCGGCGCGCTCGTAGCGCGCCTCGTCGTCGAGGTCGCCCGGGTGCACGAAGATGAGGTCGATGTCGGAAGAAACGTTGAGCTCTCCGCCGCCGAGCTTGCCCATGCCGACCACCACGAGGTCCTCCGCCCCGGCGGCCTTCAGCCCCGCCTCGATGGCGACCTCCGCGAGCGCGCTCATCGTCGCGCACACTTCGCCCAGGTCCGCGAGCCCGGCCAGGTCGCGCGCCATCACCCGCAGGAGGACCCGCTCGCGCAGCCGGCGCAGGGAGCCGGCGAGATCGGCGCCCAGCGCCGCGCGCATTTCCTCGCGCGAAAACGGCTTCGGGTCGGCGAGCTCGGCGGCGAGCGCCGGGCGCGCCGCGAGGCGCGCCTGGGCGTACCGCGACAGGGCTATTTTCCGAATCGGATCCGACATTTGCCGTTTAGAATGGCCGGGCTGGCAGTGCCAAACGTTAATCCCATATGAAGAGGCTTGCGCGGGCCATCGAAGTCCTCGCGTGGGCGGCCTTTTTCGCCGTCGCGGCGATCGTGCTCGCCCTCCGGTTCTGGCTGCTGCCCAACATCGAGCGCTACCGCGAAGATATCGTAGCCGCGGTCTCGCGCACCGTCGGCCAGCCGGTGCAGATCGGCCGCATCGAGGCCGGCTGGCTCGGCTGGAACCCGCAGGTGAGCCTCTACGACGTGCGCATCCTCGACGCGCAGGGCCGCGAGGCGCTCGTGCTGCCGGCGGTGGAGAACAGCGTCGCATGGCGCTCGCTCCTCGTGGGCGAGCTGCGCATGCACTCCCTGGCCATCGAGGGGCCGAAGCTTTCGGTGCGGCGCGATCCGGCCGGCGCCCTGTTCGTCGCCGGCATGCGCGTCCTCGGGCCCGGCGGCGGGGCGCGCGAGGCGGGCTTCGCCGACTGGGCGCTCGAGCAGTTCGAGATCGTGGTGCGCAACGCCGAGATCGAATGGCACGACGAGCTGCGCGGCGCGCCGCCGCTCGCGCTGTCGAACGTCAACTTCCGCCTGCGCAGCCTCGGCTGGAGCCACTCGGTGGGCCTCTCCGCCCGGCCGCCGGCCGCGCTCGGCGCGTCGCTGGAGGTGCGCGCCGACCTCGCCGGACACTCGCTCTCCGACCCCGCCGGCTGGCGCGGGCGCGTGTTCGCCGAACTCGGCTACACCGACCTCGCCGCTTGGCGGCGCTGGGTGGACTACCCGTTCGACCTGCGCGAGGGACAAGGCGCCATCCGCCTGTGGACCACCGTCGAAGGCGGGACGCCCGTTCAGGCGACCGCCGACGTGGAGCTCGCCAACGTCGTCGCCCAGCTCGGGGAGGGCCTTGCCCCGCTCGAGCTCGCCCAGGTGAGCGGACGCATCGAAGGCGCGCGCCGCGACGGCGCGATCGAGCTCGCCGGACGCAACCTCGCGCTCGCGCCGGCGCGCGGCGCGAGGGTCCCGGCGACCGACTTCCGCCTGACCTGGAAGCCCGCCGGGCGCGAGCCCGAGCAGGGCTCGCTGACGGCGAAGGTGCTCGACCTGCAGGCGCTCGCGGAGCTCGGCGACGTGCTGCCGGTTCCTGCGGCGGCGCGCGCGCGCATGAAGGAAGCGGCGCCGCGCGGCCGCCTCCAGGATGCGCGCCTCGAATGGACCGGCTCGCTCAGCCAGCCGGCGAAGCTCGCCGGGCGCGCGCGCTTCAGCGGCCTGGCGATGAACGCGGTGGGCGAGCTGCCGGGCTTCAGCGGCCTGGCCGGATCGATCGACGGCAGCGAAGCGCGCGGCACCCTGGCCCTGGAAGCGAAGAACGTGGCGCTCGAGCTGCCGCGCCTCTTCCCGGAGCCGCGGCTTGCGTTCGATTCCTTCGTCGGCCAGCTCACCTGGGAAGGCAAGGGTCCCAAGGGCGAGGCCGGCGGCCTCAGCCTTCGCATCGGCTCGCTCGCGTTCGCCAACGCGGACCTCGAGGGGCGGCTCTCCGGCACGTACGCCACGCCGGGCTACGGCCCCGGCACGGTCAACCTGACCGCGGACATCCGCCGCGCCGAAGGCGAGCACATCGAGCGCTACCTGCCCGCGCCCGAGATCATCGGGCCGGCGACGCGCCGCTACCTCGCCCGCGCCATCCTTTCCGGCAAGGGCAGCGACGGAAAGCTGCGCGTGCGCGGCGACCTGCGCGACTTCCCTTTCAAGGATCCTGCCAAGGGCGAGTTCCACGTCACGGCGCGCGTGCGCGAGGGCCGGCTCGACCTCGGCGAAGGCTGGCCGCGCGTCGAGAACATCGAGGCGGAGCTGCTCTTCGACCGCGACCGCATGGAGATCACCGGGCGCAGCGGCACCGTCTACGGCGCGAAGCTCGCGAACGTGCGCGTCGCCATCCCGGAGCTCTCGGCGCGCCATACGCACCTCATCGCGAGCGGCGAGGCGGAGGGCGCGATCGGCGAGTTCCTGAAGTTCGTCGAGTCGAGCCCGGTGCAGCGGCTGCTGGGCGGCTTTACCGACGGCATGGTGGGCGTCGGGCGCGGCCGGCTCGCGCTCAAGATGGACATCCCGCTCGAGACGCCCGATCCGGCGAAGCTCGTCGGCGACTTCAGCTTCACGGCATCGAGCTTCAGCGCGAGCCCGCGGCTGCCGCCCATCGAGCGCGCGAGCGCTCGCCTGAGCTTCACCGAGTCCACGCTCGGCGTGCACGAGGCGCGCGGACGGCTCTTCGGCGGGCCGCTCGCGGTGAGCGGCGGCAGCAAGCGCGGCGGCGGCATCGAGATCGTCGCGCGCGGCGACGCGTCGATCGCGGCGCTGCAGCCGCTGCTCGACCATCCGGGCGGACGCCTGCTTTCCGGCGCCGCGCCCTACACCGCGACCTTCACCGTGCGCGACGGACGCCCGCGCCTGGTGGTCGAGTCGAGCCTGCGCGGCGTGGCGAGCGCGCTGCCGCCGCCTTTCGCGAAGGGCGCCGCGGAGGCGCTGCCGCTTCGCGTGGACGTCGTCCCCGGCGAGACCGAGCGCGACCGCATCTCGATCCACCTCGGCGAGCTCGCGCAAGCCGAAGTGCTGCGCCGGCGCGACGCCGGGAGGGCCACCATGGCGCTCTCCCGCGCGGCGCTCTGGCTGTCGCCGGTGCCGGGCGAGCAGGTGCGTCTGCCGGAGCGCCCGGGGTTGCTCGTCTACGGCTCGCTCCCTGCGCTGGATGCGGAGCGCTGGATGCAGCTCTTCTCCTCGGACGGCGCGCCCGCCGCGGCGCCGGCCGGGCCGGCGCTCGCGACGACGCTCGACCTGAAGGTCGGCGTGCTCGAGGCGTACGGGCGCAAGGTGCACGACCTCGCGCTGCGCGCCGGCGTGGACGGCGGCGGCTGGTCCGCGCGCGTGCAGGCGCGCGAGATCGACGGCGAGCTCTCCTACCGCGCCGACGGCGGCGGACAGGTCGTCGCGCGCCTGGCGCACCTCACGCTGCCGGGCGCGCCCGAGGCGGCGAAAGGCGGCGCAGCGACCACCGACGCGCCGCGCGGCGCGCGCCTGGACCAGCTGCCCGCCATCGATCTCATCGCCGAGCGCTTCACGCTGAAGGACAAGCAGCTCGGGCGCGTCGAGCTGCTCGCCGTGCGCGAGGCGGCGAACTGGCGCATCAACAAGCTTTCCGTGGTGAACCCGGATGCCACGCTCACAGGCTCCGGCCTCTGGCGAGCGGGCGCGGTGCCGCACACGCAGCTGCAGCTCGACCTCGACGCGCCGCAGCCCGGCCGCCTGCTGCGCCGCCTCGGCTACGCGGACCTGCTGCGCGGCGGGCACGCGAAGATGCAGGCGAGCCTGAGCTGGGACGGCGATCCCACCGGCATCGACTACCCCACGCTCTCGGGCGACATCCAGCTGCAGGCCGACGACGGGCGCTTCGTCGAGGTGGATCCGGGCGTGGGCAAGCTCCTTTCCATCATGAGCCTGCAGATGCTGCCGCGGCGCCTGACGCTCGACTTCCGCGACGTCTTCTCCAAGGGCTTCCAGTACGACCGCATCCGCTCGTCCGCGCACGTGGAGAAGGGCGTGCTGACGCTCAAGGACTTCAACATGCGCGGCTCGGCCGCGGACGTCACGATGACCGGGCAGGTGGACCTCGCGAAGGAGACCCAGGCGCTCAACGTGCGCGTCGTGCCGCAGCTCGGCGACACCGCCTCGACGGCGCTCCTCTTCGTCAACCCGTTCCTCTACTTCCCGGCCGCGCTCGCGCAGCGCATCCTGAAGGATCCGCTCGGCCACATCTTCGCGTTCAACTACGCGGTGAGCGGCTCGTGGACCGATCCGAAGATCGAGCGCACGAGCGTGAACGCGCAACCCGTCAAGGAGCTCGCGCCGCAATGAGCGTCTTCCGCATCGCCGCGGTGCAGATGGTCTCGGGCCCGGAGGTGGCGGCCAACCTCGAGGCCGCCGCTCGGCTCGTCGCTTCGGCGGCCGCCTCCGGCGCGAAGCTCGTCACGCTGCCGGAGAACTTCTACCTCATCGGCCGCCACGAGGGCGACAAGGTGAAGGTGCGCGAGCGCGATGGCGCCGGCCCGATCCAGGATTTCCTCTCGGCGCTTTCGAGGAAGCATTCGGTCTGGGTGCTCGGGGGGACGGTCCCGATCGAAGCGAAGGATCCCGGAAGGATCCGGAGCGCGTCGCTTCTCTACGACGACACCGGGCGCCGTGCGGGTCGCTACGACAAGATGCACCTCTTCCGCTTCGACGGCGGCGGCGACGAAAAATACGACGAGTCGCGCACCCTGGAGCCGGGCGACGGCCCGGTCGCGGTGGAAAGCCCCTTCGGCCGGATCGCACTCTCCGTTTGCTACGATGTCCGCTTCCCCGAGCTCTACCGCGCCGTCGCGCCCTTCGATCTCATGCTGGTGCCTTCGGCCTTTACGGTGCCCACCGGCACGGCGCACTGGGAAACCCTGCTGCGCGCGCGGGCGATCGAGAACCAGGCGTACGTCGTCGCGCCGGCGCAGGGCGGCACGCATCCCGGGGGCCGGCGCACCTACGGCCACAGCCTCGTCGCCGACCCGTGGGGCGAAGTCCTCGGCGTGCGGGTGGACGGCGAAGGCGTGGTCCTTGCAGAAATGGATTTTGACCGCATTCAACAGGTTCGGGCGCAGCTGCCCGCGTTGCAGAACCGGAGATTGACTTGACCGTGGAAACGCTTGCCGTAGCAGAAAAGACCCTCCTCACGCCGTTCGACCTCGAAACGTCCAAGCTGCAGCGCGTCTTCGGCACGCTCGCCGCGCGCAAGGTGGACTACGCCGACCTGTACTTCCAGTACTCGCGCTACGAGGGCTGGAGCCTGGAGGAGGGCATCGTCAAGTCGGGCAGCTTCAACATCGAGCAGGGCGTGGGCGTGCGCGCCATCTCGGGCGAGAAGACGGCCTTTGCCTACTCCGACGAGATCAGCTTCGCGGCGCTCGAGAGCGCGGCGAAGGCCACGCGCGCCATCGCCGCCGCCGGGCAGGTGCGCACGGTGAAGAGCGGCACCGCGAGGGCGACGAAGGTCGTGCCGCTGTACCGCGACGTGGACCCGATCGGCTCGCTGGAGTCGCAGCAGAAGGTCGCGCTGCTCGAGAAGCTGGAGAAAAAGTGCCGGGCGCTGGATCCGCGGGTCGTGCAGGTGATGGCGAGCCTCGCCGGCGAGTACGAGGTGGTGCTCATCGCCCGCTCCGACGGGACGGTCGCCGCGGACGTGCGCCCGCTCGTGCGGCTCTCGGTGCAGGTGATCGCGGAGCAGGACGGCCGGCGCGAAAGCGGCTCGGGGGGCGGCGGGGGCCGCACGGACTACTCGCACTTCTCCGAGGCGGTGCTCGACGGCTACGCGAAGCAGGCGGTCTCGCAGGCGCTGACGAACCTCGAGTCGCGCCCGGCGCCCGCCGGGACGATGACCGTGGTGCTCGGCCCGGGCTGGCCCGGGGTGCTGCTGCACGAGGCGATCGGCCACGGGCTGGAAGGCGACTTCAACCGCAAGGGCAGCTCCGCCTTCGCCGGCCGCGTCGGCGAGCGCGTGGCGGCGCGCGGCGTCACGGTGGTGGACGACGGCACGCTGCCGGGCCGGCGCGGCTCGCTTACCGTGGACGACGAAGGCAACCCGACACGGCGCAACGTCCTCATCGAGGACGGCGTGCTGCGCGGCTACATGCAGGACAGCCTCAACGCGCGGCTCATGAAGCAGCCGGTCACCGGCAACGCGCGGCGCGAGTCCTTCGCCCACCTCACGCTGCCGCGCATGACCAATACCTACATGCTGGCCGGGAGCCACGACCCGGCGGAGATCATCCGGAGCGTGAAGAAAGGCCTCTACGCCACCAACTTCGGCGGCGGGCAGGTGGACATCACCAACGGCAAGTTCGTCTTCTCCGCCGCGGAGGCCTACCTCATCGAGGACGGCAAGGTGACGCACCCGGTGCGCGGCGCGACCCTGATCGGCAACGGCCCGGACGCGCTCACGCGCGTGACGATGATCGGCAACGACCTGCAGCTCGACACGGGCATCGGCACCTGCGGCAAGGAGGGGCAGAGCGTCCCGGTCGGCGTCGGACAGCCCACCCTGCGTATTGACGGGCTCACGGTCGGCGGGACAGCATAGCCCCGTCGACCCGCACGGCAGGAGGAGCCGGTGAAGAGGTGCCCGCACTGCCGCAGTCCGATGGACCCCACGCCGCGGGCGCTGCCGCCGCTGTCCGGCGAGCACGGCTCGCTGCGCCTCACGATCGAGGAGCTACCCGCCGTGGTCTGCCCGAACGGCCACCACGCGCCGGTGGACCCGGACTTCATGTACTGGCTCATCCAGGAGCTGAAGGAGCGCGCCGGCAAGGTCCCCGGGGGCCAGGACAAGGGCCTCTTCCTCAAGAAGTATGTCTGCACCTGCGGCAGCATCCTCGATGCGCGTTCCGACCACCGCGAGACGGTGCGCGAGCGCATCGCGTACGAGGACCGGCTGCGCTTCGACGCGTTCTTCGAATTCGCCATGCACAAGTGCCCCGGCTGCGGCAAGTCGCAGCTGCGCTCCGGCAAGGAGGCGCAGCGCGACGTCGCGCACTCGCTTGCCGGCATCACCGACGCGGCGCGCTTTCCCCATAGCGGATGATGGAGGAGCGCACACAAGCGGCGATCGAGGGATTTTTTTCGAGGTATCGGGATGCCTTCAAGCATGGCGCCCAGGCCATTGCCGCCTTCTATTCGGAGCCATGCGTGACCGCTCGGGCCGGGAAAGTGCGCGTCAATGCCACGCTAGCCGAGACGCGCGCTCTCTTTGAAACGGTCGACCAGCAGTACCGGTCGCGCGGCATGACGCACGGTGAAATTGAGCGAATGGAGATCCGCAGCATGGGGGTAAACGCGGTGATGGCGACGATCCGCTGGAAATACAAGGATGCAAGCGGGCGCACGTTGTGGGAAACGACATTCTCATACAACGTCTATAGGCGTAATGACGACTGGAAAATCCTCGTCCAGACGATGCACGACGAATGAGCGCGATGCCGCAATTCCTGCCTGATGCGGACGCGCTGGCGGCGCGCATTGCCGACGGCGCACTCGTCGCCATGCCGCCGGATTACTCGCTACCGGCCATGGCGGTCGTACGGGGATTAATAAGGCGAAATGCGAGGGATTTGCGCCTGTTGGGAGTGCCGCAGCTCGGCATGTGCGCCGACCTTCTCATCGGCGCCGGCTGCGTGGCGGAGATCGAGACGAGCGCCGTGTCGCTCGGCGAGGCGGGCCTCGCGCCGCGCTTCACCGAAGCCGCGGAGCGCGGCACGCTGAAGATCCGCGATGCCACCTGTCCCGCGATCCACACCGCGCTGCAGGCGAGCGAAAAGGGCGTTCCGTTCATGCCGCTCGGCGGTGTGATCGGCTCGGACCTCGTGAAGGGCCGCAGCGACTGGAAGGTCTTGCCGAACCCCTTCTCGGGAAACGAAATTCTTTATGTAAAGGCCATACAACCCGACATCGCCCTCTTCCATGCGCGCTGGGCGGATGACGCGGGCAACGTGTGGGTCGGGCGGCGGCGCGAGCTCGCGACCATCGCCCACGCGTCCGTCGCGACGCTCGTCACCTTCGAGGATAAGCGCGAGGGCGACATGCTCGAGGACGAGCTCCTCGCGCCGGGCTGCCTGGGCTCGGTGTACGTCACGGCGCTCGCGCCGGCGCGCAAGGGGGCGTGGCCCTTCGGCGCGCCGGGGATGTACGACATCGACGACGCCCATCTTTCGGTGTACGCCAAGGCGGCGAAGACGCAAGCCGGCTTCGACTCGTATCTCGAGCAGTTCGTCTTCTCCTGAGAAAAAGAAGTCTTGGAATACCAGCGTGAAGAGCTCCTTGCGTGCGCGATCGCGCGGCTGATCGGCGACGCGCGCCACGTCGCCGTCGGCGCTGCATCGCCGATACCCGCCACGGCTTGCGCTCTTCTTCAGCAGCAAGGCCTTCCCCTCAAAGTCTTCCTGCTCCAGAAAAGAACGGGCAATCCCTTTACCGAAGGCTCGCGCGAGCTCTTCGATCTCGCGGGGCAAGGCCGGATCGACGTCTTCTTCCTCGGCGGCGCGCAGATCGACGGGCAGGGGAACATCAACCTGGTGCAGGCCGAGGGGCGGCGCTTCCCGGGCTCCTTCGGCTCCGCGTTCATGTACCAGACGGTGAAGAACGTGATCCTCTTCCGCGAGGAGCATTCGCGCCGCGTGCTCGTGCCGAAGGTGGAGTTCGTCTCGGCCGCGGGTCGCCCGGCGGCGCTCCTCACCGGGAAGGCCCTCTTCGGCTGGGACGGCGGCTTCGTGCTGCGCAGCTTCCATCCCGGCGAGAGCGTGGCCTCGATCCGCGAGGCGACCGGTTTCGAGTTCCGCCTCGATCGCGCGGTGCAGGAGACGCCCGCGCCGACGGCGAACGAGCTGGCCGTTTTGCGCGGCCCCGTCGCGCGCAAGGTCGCGGTGGACTATCCTGCGTTCGCCAGGAAGGTTTGGGGATGAACAACGACCACGTTTACGACCGCACCACGCAGGACGTCGGCAACATCACGCTGCTCGAGCACTTCAACGTCGTCATCGGCGACCAGCGGCTGGCGACGCTCTTCTACGTGGTCGGCCTCGGCGGCACGCGCGACCCGTACCTCTTCCCCGGCCTGGACAACATGTGGGTTAACTTCGGCCGCACGCAGACCCACCTTCCGAGCCGCGACGCGCAGCCGAAGCCGGAGGTGCTGCGCGGCACCGCGGGCTTCGTCGTGCCGGACCTCGGCGCGCTGAAGAAGCGCCTCGCCTTCGTCGAATCGGAGATCCGGCGGATCGTGCCGGAGCAGACCACGCGTTTCACCTGGAAAGATTCCGGTGAAACCGTGGAAGCAACGTGCCCCTGGGGCAACCGCGTGCGCTGCCATGCGCCGGGACCGGAGTGGGGCCGCACCGAGATCGGCCTCGTGTACGTCGACTTCGACGTCCCGCCGGGCACCGCCGACGGCATCGCGCGCTTCTACCACCAGGTTCTCAGGGCTCCTGCTTCTTCGGCTTCGGGCCGCGCCACGGTGAAGATCGGGGCGAACCAGAAACTTTTCTTCACAGAAACCACCGCGCCGCAGCGGGAGTACGACAACCACCACATCCAGGTCTACATCGCGGACTTCTCCGGGCCGTACGAGTGGCTGCTGAAGCACGGGCTCATCACGATGGAGACCGACGAGGCCGAGTGGCGGTTCCAGTGGATCGTGGATCCGCAGGCGCCGCAGAAGAAGCTGTTCCAGATCGAGCACGAGGTGCGCAGCACGAAGCACCGGCTCTACAACCGCCCGCTCGTCAACCGCAACCCCTCGGCGACCAACCTCAACCATGTCCACGGCCATGACGCCTTCCGCGGCACCTACTGAAAAGCCGCTCACGCAGCTGGAGATCGACCAGCGCGTCTACGACCTCTACGACGAGTACTGCCACGGCGCGATCGACCGGCGCGAGTTCCTGCGCCGCGCCGCCGCCGTGTGCGCCGCCGGCCTGGTGATGGCGCAGGCGCTGCTGCCGCGCTACGCCGAGGCGCAGACCATCTCCTTTACCGACTCGCGCATCAAGGCCACCTACGTCGCCTATCCGTCCCCGGGCGGAACGTCCGGCACGATGCGCGGCTACCTTGTCCAACCCGCGGGAGCGGGACCGTTCCCGGCGGTGCTGGTGATCCACGAGAACCGCGGCCTCAACCCGTACATCGAGGACGTCGCGCGCCGCGCGGCGGTGGTAGGCTTCCTCGCGCTCGCGCCGGACGGCCTCGCGCCGATCGGCGGCTATCCCGGCAACGACGACGACGGCCGCTCGATGCAGGCGAGCCTCGACCAGGCGAAGCTGCGCACCGACATGCTGAACAGCGCGCGCTTCGTGAAGGCGCACAAGCTCTCCACCGGCAAGCTCGGCGCGACCGGCTTCTGCTGGGGCGGGGGCACGACCAACTTCCTCGCCGTGGCGATGGGCGCGGACCTGCAGGCCGCGGCGCCCTACTACGGCGCCGCCGCGGAGACGGCCGGCGTGGCGAGGATCAAGGCGCCGGTGCTCGCGCACCTCGCGGAGCACGACGAGCGCGTCAACTCGATGTACCCGGCGTACCAGCAGGCGCTGAAGAGCGCGGGCGTGCCGCACGAGGTGCATACCTATCCCGGCACCCAGCACGGCTTCCACAACAACTCGACCCCGCGCTACAACGAGGCCGCCGCCAAGCTCTCCTGGGAGCGCACCGTCGCCCACTTCAGGAAGCACCTTGCTTGACCTCGTAATCCGCGGAGCTGATGTTTACGACGGGACGGGCTCGCCTTCCCGTCGAGCCGACGTGGCCGTCCACCAGGGCCGCATCGTTGAAATCGGTTCCGTCAAAGCCTCTTCTTCACAAGAAATTGAAGCCGACGGCCTGGCGCTCATGCCCGGCATCGTCGACCTGCACACGCACTACGACGCGCAGGTGACGTGGGACCGGACGCTCTCGCCTTCGCCGTCGCTCGGCGTCACCACGGCCGTGATGGGCAACTGCGGCTTCGGCATCGCGCCCTGTCCGGAGGCGCAGCGCGAGACGATGCTCCGCAACCTCTCGGTGGTGGAGGGCATGGACCTCGGCGCGCTCCTCAATGGCACGCGCTGGGACTTCGAGAGTTTCGGCGAGTACCTGGACGCGCTGGAGCGCATCCGCCCGTACGCCAACGTCGCCGTGCTGGCCGGGCACTCCTGCATCCGCACCGCAGTGATGGGCGAGGAGGCGTCCTCGCGCGAGGTGCCGTCCGACGAGCAGCTGCGCGCGATGCGCGAGCACGTGCGCGCGGCGATGGACGCGGGCGCGATCGGCTTCGCCTCCTCGTTCTCGCCGAATCACAGCGGCTGGGGCGGGCGGCCGATGCCTTCGACGATTTGCCGGGACGAGGAATTGAAAGTTCTCGCTTCAGTTCTTCATGGCAGATCCGGTATTTTCGTCACCGCCGCCGGCTCGCGCGCGACGCCGGAGTACCTGGAGGAAATCTGCGCAGCGAATGGCCGGCCGGCGTTCATGGTGACGGTCAACACGATGTACAGCCGCGGCAACCCGGGCCGCGCGATGGACCTCTTCGAGCGCGCCGCGGCGGCGCAGGCGCGCGGGCGCCAGGTGTGGATCCAGGAGAACTGCCAGCCGCTCTCCTTCGACTTCACGTTGCGCGAGCCGTACATCCTCTTCTCGCACGATGCGTTTGCGCAGGTGAAGGCGGCTTCTCCGGACAGGAGAAAGGAAATTTATGCGAAGCAGGAGTTCCGGAATCGCCTTAGGGAGAACCTGAAGAGCCCCGGTTCCGGAGTCCTCTTCCACGGCGACTGGTCGCAGATCGAGCAGGACGGCGTGCCGGTCACCGAGCTCGCGCGGCGAGCGGGCAAGGACCCGCTCGACTACGTGTTCGACCTGCCGCTCGACCAGCAGCTCGTCGGCAAGCTCTACCAGAACGACGACGCGGGCGTCGCGCCGCTCCTCAAGCACCCGGCCGGCGTGATCGCGCTCTCGGACGCGGGCGCGCACCTCATCTACTTCTGCGACGCGGGCTTCGGCCTGCACTTTCTCGCGCACTGGGTGCGCGAGACCGGCACCTTCACGATGGAAGAGGCGGTGCGCCGCCTCACCTCGCATCCGGCGTCGCTCTACGGCATCCCCAATCGCGGCCGCATCGCACCGGGCGCGTGGGCGGACCTCCTTCTTTTCGATCCCGCGCGCGTCGGCGTCTCGCCGTTGAAGCGCGTGAACGACATGCCCGCCGGCGGTGCGCGCATGGTGCGCGAGCCGGTGGGCGTCGAAGGCGTGTGGGTGAACGGCACGCGCATCTTCGCCGACGGATCCTTGCTACCCCTCGCCAGCGGACCCGGGCAAGTCTTACGCAGCTTCAACGCCTGAGGGCCCAGGGCGGTAATTTCTACAGCGGGCATCCGCTGGCATGGGCCTTGCGACAAGGGTCCATATCCCTTGCTTAAAAGGAGAGCGATTCCATGCTTAGGAAAAATATTGTCGCAAGCATTGCAGCAGTGGCCGTCGCCGGTGCATTCGGCAGCGCTTTTGCACAAACCCCGAGCGCCACGATCAGCGCGAATCCGAACGTGGGCGTGGATGCCAACGTCGGCGTGAGCAACACCGACGTCAACGCGGGCGCGAACATCAGCCCGGGCGTCAACACCGGCAGCGGCGACCAGTCCGTTTCGAGCGGCGTCAGCTCGAGCCAGCAATCCACCGACACCAACCCCTCGTCGACGATCGACCAGGGCGTGAACTCGTCCCAGTCCTCGGCGACCGGCTCCGCTTCGGCGGGATCGAGCACGCCGCCGAGCACGTCGACCAGCGCCTCGGGCGACGCCGAGGCGAACGCTTCGGCCGGCTCGAGCGTCTACAAGGACGACGAGCACGAGAAGCAGAACCGCGGCAAGGCGCGCGGGCATGACGACGACCGGGCGAAGGGCCTGGACCGCGCCGACGAAGTGGCGGGCGAGAAGGGCAAGCACGGCCGCGACAACGCGCGCGAGAAGCAGTCGCGCTAGCGGCACACGCTGTAAGCAGCAGGAAACGGGCTCCCGAGGGAGCCCGTTTTTTTACTTGGTGCGGACGAGGACCGCGTCGACCGCTTCCAGCGGCACCACCGCGTCGAAGAACTCGCGGCCGGCGGTCGAGCCGATCACCACCAGCGTCGCGTTCACGTCGCGCACGATGCCGGTGATCTCCTGGCCGCTGCGCACGCGGACCGTGGTGCGCTTGCCCTTCTGCGACGCGAGCACCGTCTGGATGGAATCGTTCGGCGCGATGGCGAGCCCCTCCGCTTGCACGGCGGAGGACGTGGCGAGGACGGCGGAGGCAAATGCGACGAGAAGGTAACGCATGGCAGGGCTCCCTTGATTGTTTTGGGCCGGCGAGAGGTACCTGTAACACAAAATAGGAGGTGTCCCACCCGTGGCGCCGTTGCTTTTTCGATCGGCCCCACATCACAATGGCCGCGGCGATACCCACAACAAGGAGGCCGCCCATGCTGACCCTGAACGTCAACGGCAAGTCCCGCAACGTCGACGCCGAGCCGGACACCCCGCTGCTCTGGGTGCTGCGCGATACGGTCGGCCTCACCGGAACTAAGTTCGGCTGCGGCATGCAGCTCTGCGGCGCGTGCACCGTGCACCTCGACGGCAAGCCGGTGCGCTCGTGCGGCACGCCCGTTTCCGCGGCGGTCGGCAAGAAGGTGACGACGATCGAGGCGATCGGCGCGACGCCCGTCGGCAAGAAGGTTCAGGCGGCGTGGACCGAGCTCGACGTGCCGCAATGCGGCTACTGCCAGTCCGGGCAGATCATGAGCGCGGTGGCGCTTCTCACGGAGAAGCCCAAGCCCACCGACGCCGACATCACCGCGGCGATGGACGGCAACCTCTGCCGCTGCGGCACCTATCCACGCATCCGCGCCGCGATCCACAAGGCCGCCGGCACGAAGGAGGGCTAGCCATGAATCCTTCCCGCAGAACGTTCCTGAAATCGAGCGCCGCCGTCACCGGCGGGCTCGTCATCGGCGTGCATCTTCCGCTGAAGAGCGCGTTTGCCGCTTCCGACCCGGCGCAGGTCAACGCCTGGATCCGCATCGCCCCGAACAACCAGGTGACGATCCTCTGCGCCCGCTCGGAGATGGGCCAAGGCGTCGCCATGGCGCTGCCCACGCTGGTGGCGGAGGAGCTCGAGGTCGACCTGAGGAAGATCAAGGTCGAGTTCGCGCCTCCCGGCGAGGTGTACATCAACGGCATGCTGGGCGGCCAGATCACCGGCGGCTCCACCTCGGTGCGCGACGGCTGGGACAAGCTGCGCATCGCCGGCGCGCAGGCGCGCGAGATGCTCGTCGCCGCGGCGGCGCAGAAGTGGGGCGTGGAGCCCTCGGCGTGCAGGGCGCAGAACGGGTTCGTTACCCACAAGAACCAGAAAGTCTCCTACGGGCAGGTCGCCGACGCCGCGTCCAGGCTGACGCCGCCCAAGGAGCCGAAGCTCAAGGACCCGAAGCAGTTCAAGTACGTCGGCAAGCCGCTCAAGCGCCTCGACACGCCGGGCAAGGTGAACGGCACGACCGAGTTCGGCATCGACGTGAAGCTGCCCGGGATGCTGTACGCGTCGCTCGCGCAGTGCCCCGTCATCGGCGGCAAGGTGGCGAGCTTCGACGCCTCGAAGGCGAAGGGCATGCCCGGGGTGAAGCACGTGGTCCAGATCAGCGACGGCGTCGCGGTGGTCGCCGACAGCTGGTGGCGCGCGAAGCAGGCGCGCGACGCGCTTTCCATCCAGTGGGACGAGGGTCCCGGCAAGGCGGTGAGCTCGCAGCGCGTGAGCGCGAGCCTCGCCGAGGCGATGGGCAAGCCCGCCGCCAGCATCCGGCAGGAAGGCAACGTGGAGCAGGCGATGGCCGGCGCGGCGAAGAAGCTGGAGGCGACCTACGAGCTGCCGTTCCTGTCGCACTCGCCGCTCGAGCCGATGAACTTCACGGCCGACGTGCGGGCGGACCGGGCGCTGCTCATCGGCTCGATCCAGTTCCAGCAGATGGCGCTCGGCATGGCCTCGCACATCACCGGCCTCAAGCCCGAGCAGATCACGATCAGGACCACGTACCTCGGCGGCGGCTTCGGCCGCAGGATCGACCTCGACTACATGGCGCAGGCGGTGGAGATCTCGAAGGCGATCAAGGCGCCGGTAAAGCTGGTGTGGACCCGCGAAGACGACCTGACGCATGATTTTTATCGTCCCGCGAGCCTGCACCGCATGACCGGCGGCCTCGACGCGAGCGGCAAGCCGGTCGCGTTCTCGCTGAAGATGAGCTCGCCGTCGGTGACCGCGCGGCTCTTCCCGCCGCTCGTCAAGGACGGGATCGACCCGCTGATGACCGAGGCGATCCTCGTGCCCTACGCGATCCCGAACCAGTCGGTCGGCACGGTGATCCACGACACGGGGCTGCGCGTGGGCTACCTGCGCTCGGTCTCGCACGCGCTCAACGTGTTCGCCAACGAGTCGTTCATCGACGAGATGGCGGCGGCGGCAGGCAAGGATCCGTACGAGTTCCGCCTTTCCCTGCTGGAAAAGCAGCCGCGCTACCGCAACGTGCTGAAGATCGCCGCCGAGAAGGCCGGCTGGGGCAAGCCGCTGCCCAAGGGCCGGGCGCGCGGCATCGGCCTCATGGAGGGCTACGAGACGTACATGGCGCAGGTGGCCGAGGTCTCGATTCGCAACGGCAAGCCGGTCCTGCACCGCGTGGTGACCGCGGTCGACCTCGGGCGGATGGTCAACCCGAACATCGTGCGCCAGCAGATCGAGAGCAACATCATCTTCGGCCTGCAGGCCGCGCTGTACGGCGACATCACGCTGAAGGACGGCCGGGTGGAGCAGACGAACTTCCACCAGTACGTCCTGCCGCGCATGTCGGAGACGCCGAAGATCGAGATGCACATCGTGCAGAGCACCGAGAAGCCCGGCGGCATCGGCGAGCCGGGCATGGCGCTGCTCGGGCCCACAATGGCGAATGCGCTCTACGCTCTCACCGGCAAGCGGTTCCGCAGGATGCCGTTCACGGTTGAGTAAGGGCTTCCTTGCGCTTGTCCTAGCGCTGCTGGTCTCGCCCGCGCTCTCCCAGGACTACGCCCGGGAGAAGCGCTGGGCGGACCAGACCCTCGCCGGGCTGATCGACGGCGAGGCGCAGTGGCTGCAGCAGAAGAACGGCCACCGCTTCCTCGGCCTCTACCTTGCGGCGGAGAAGCCGCGCGGCGCGGCGATCATCGCCCACGGCCGCGGCTGGGCGCCGGACTACGAGCTCTACGGGCGGCTGCGCACCAGGCTCGCCGAGCTCGGCTGGACCACCTTCTCGATCCAGATGCCGGTGCTGCCGAGCACCGCGATCCTCGGCCTCTACGTCCCGCTCTACCCGGACGCGCGCGAGCGCTTCCAGCTGGCGGTGGACTTCCTGAAGGCGAAGGGCCACCGGGACATCGCCATCGTCTCGCACAGCCTCGGCGCGACGATGGCGAACCAGTACCTCATCCGCACCGACGACACGTCGGTCGGCGCGTGGGTCTTCATCGGCATCCTGCAGGGCCTCGAGGAGATGTACCGGATCCGCATCCCCGTGCTGGACATCTACGGCAGCCAGGACTGGGACGTCACCGTCTGGGGCGGCTCGGAGCGCAAGGCGCAGATCGAGAAGAACCCGAAGTCCGCCCAGGTGATCGTCCCCGGCGCGAAGCACTTCTTCGAAGGCCAGGAAGACCAGCTCGCCGCCGAGGTGGTGCGCTTCCTCGACGGAGCCTTCTCTACGCCTTAAGCAGCCAGCTTCTCTGCCAGGTCGACGAAGTCTTCGGCCGGGAGGTCGACGCAGGAGGGATCGGCGGCGAGGTCGATCGCCTGGCCCGGGCCGTGCTCGGTGGGGCGCGGGACGAAGGCGGTGCGCAGGCCCTGTTCCTTCGCGGCCTTCAGGTCGCCGTTGTGCGCGGCGACCATCAGCACGTCCTGCGGCGCGAGGCCGAGGTGGCGGCACGAGGCGAGGTACGCCTCGGGCTTCGGCTTGTAGGCGCGCGAGGTCTCCGCGCCGAGGATGCAGTCCCACGGCAGCCCCGAGTGCTTGGCCAGGTTCACCATCAGCGCGATGTTGCCGTTGGAGCAGGGCGCGATGATGTAGCGCGCCTTGAGGCGCGTGAGGCCGGCGACCACGTCCGGCCACGGCTTGAGCCGGTGCCACGCGCGGTTCATCTGGTCGAGGTCGGCCTCCGAGAGGCCGCGCACGCCGAACTTCTCCGCGACCTTCTCCAGGCTCTCGCGGTGCAGGACGTCGAGGATGGTCCACGCGCGCCGCCCCGAGCGCACTTCCTCCATGGAGGGCTGGTAGAGCTTGCGCCACTCCACCGCGAAGGCGGTCCAGTCGACGCCGTCGATGCCCTTGCCGCGCGCAAACGCCGCGAGGTCGTTGGCGACGCTGGTGCGCCAGTCGACCACCGTGCCGAAGACGTCGAAGAGGCAGGCTTTGATTTCCATGCTCAGGCCGGATTCTCCACCAGGTCGTCCCCGAGCTCGTCGGCGAGGAAGCCGCCGGACTGGTGCGCCCAGAGCTTGGCGTAATGCCCGCCCAGCGCCAGCAGCTCGTCGTGCGTTCCGGTTTCCACGATTCTTCCCGAATCCAGGACCACGAGGCGATCCATCCGGGCAATCGTCGAGAGCCGGTGCGCGATCGCGATGACCGTCTTGCCCTCCATCAGGTCGAGGAGCTGCGCCTGGATCGCGAGCTCCGCCTCGCTGTCGAGCGCGGAGGTCGCCTCGTCGAGCACCAGGATCGGCGCGTTCTTGAGAATCACGCGGGCGATCGCGATCCGCTGGCGCTGCCCTCCG
>DASPMF010000190.1:0-3297 GCA_035627155.1 Burkholderiales bacterium
GGCTGGCCGGCGCGCGCCTGCTCGTGCGGTTCCAGCAGGGCGAAAGCCTGCTTGTATTGCTTTTTCTGGATCAGGCTGCGCGCGCTGTCGAGCGTCGCATCCTGCGCGAGAGCGAGCGAAAACAGCGTCGCAAGAACGACCCCGAGTGCCCCCCTTACTACCCCGTTGTTTTTCATCCCCGCGCGCATGCTAGCCGCGCGGCTGTCGGGATGCAACGACTAGTCGATCAGGTTGTAAGCCGGAAGCGTCAGGAAATCGACGTATTCGCCGAGGGTTAGCTTCTCGAAGAGCTTCGCCCCCTCCTCGTACCGCCCGGCGCCGTAGGCCGCTTCGCCGAGGTGCGCCCGCACCTTGGGGAGCTCCTCCGCCACAAGCTGCCTCACGAGCTCGGCGGTCACCTTGCGTCCATCTTGCAGCTTGCCCTTCGGGGAGCGGATCCACTGCCAGATCTGCGAGCGCGAGATCTCGGCGGTGGCGGCGTCCTCCATCAGGTTGAAGACCGGCACGCAGCCATTGCCGGCGAGCCAGGCGCCGAGATACTGGATGCCGACCGAGATGTTGTTGCGCAAGCCCGCTTCCGTGATCGGAGACTCCGGCTGGAAGTCGAGCAAGTCCTTCGCCGTGACGTTGACGTCGGGCCGCTGGCGGTCGTACTGGTTGGGCCGCGGCATGTGCTGGTCGAAGACCGCCTTGGCGACCGGCACCAGCCCCGGGTGCGCCACCCACGTGCCGTCGCAGCCGTCCGTCACTTCGCGCAGCTTGTCCTGCCGCACCTTCTCGAGCGCCGCTTCATTCGCGCCGGGGTCGTTCTTGATCGGGATCTGCGCCGCCATGCCGCCCATCGCCGGCGCGCCGCGCCGGTGGCAGGTCTTCACGAGGAGCAGGGCGTAGGCGCGCATGAAAGGCGCGGTCATCGTGACCTGCGCGCGGTCGGCGAGGCAGAAATCCTTGTTGGCGCGGAACTTCTTGATGCACGAGAAGATGTAGTCCCAGCGCCCGATGTTGAGCCCGGCGGAGTGCTCGCGCAGCTCATGCAGGATCTCGTCCATCTCGAACGCGGCGAGCAACGTCTCGATGAGCACCGTGGCCTTGACGCTTCCGCGCGGGACCTGCAGCTTGTCCTGCGCGTAGGCGAAGACGTCGTTCCAGAGCCGCGCCTCGAGGTGCGATTCCATCTTCGGCAGGTAGAAATAGGGCCCCGAGCCGCGCGACAGCAGCTCCTTCGCGTTATGGAAGAAGAACAGGCCGAAGTCGAAGAGGCTTCCCGAAATGGCCTCGCCGTCGACCTTCACGTGCTTCTCGTCGAGATGCCAGCCGCGCGGGCGCTGAATCAGCACGGCGGTGCGCTCGTTCAGCTGGTAGCGCTTGCCGTTCTGCTCGAACGTGATCGTGCGCCGCACCGCGTCGCGCAGGTTGACCTGCCCGTCGAGCATGTTGAACCAGGTCGGGCAGTTGGCGTCCTCGAAATCGGCCATGAAGGTCGATGCGCCGCAGTTCAGGGCATTGATGACCATCTTGCGGTCGGTCGGGCCGGTGATCTCGACGCGGCGGTCGAGCAGGTCCTTGGGCTGCGGGGCGATCCGCCAGTCGGCCTCGCGGATTTCACGCGTTTCGGCAAGGAAGTCGGGCAGCTTGCCGGCGTCGAACTCCCTCTGGCGCGCGACACGCGCCGCGAGCAGCGCCTTGCGGCGCTGCCCGAACTGGCGATGCAGCCCGGCGACGAAGTCGATGGCTTCCGGAGTCAGGATTTCGCCAAAGGCCCCGTCTGCGGGGGCGAGGATTTCGACGTTGCGGGATGCGGCGGCGACGCTCATGCAAGCTCCTCCTAGGATCCGGGGATTCTAAGAAAGCCGATGTGGCATCGCAATATGTGCAGGCGCAAAAACATGAGCCGATAGAAGTACTTGCAGTACCCCCATTGCGCATTGTGAAAATCGGGCTGTGAAACTAGGCGTCTTCCTCGATGCCGGACGTGCCGCCTTCGATACCCAGCTCCTGGATCTTGCGCGTGATGGTGTTGCGCCCGATACCCAGCAGGCTCGCGGCCTCGATCCGCCGCCCCGCGGTCCTGCGCAACGCCTGAGAGATGAGCGTGCGCTCGAACTGCCGCCCGAGCGCGTCCATGATTCCGACCTCGCCGCGCGCCAGGCGCCGCTCCGCTTCCTGCTGCAGGGCGCCCAGCCAGTCCGCGCTCGTCGCGGTCGCCTCGGCGCGGAACTCCGCCGGCAGATCGGCGATGTCGATCACCTGTCCGGGCGCCATCACGGTGAGCCAGTGGCACAGGTTCTCGAGCTGGCGCACGTTGCCGGGGAATTCCAGCCGCGACAGGTGCTGGAGCGCCTCGTCGGAAAAGCGCTTCGGCTCCACGCCGAGCTGCCTCGCGCTCGAGGCGAGGAAGTGGCGCGCGAGGGGCGGGATGTCCTCGGAGCGCTCGCGCAGGCTCGGCAGCCGCAGCCGGATCACGTTCAGGCGGTGGAAGAGGTCCTCGCGGAATGCGCCCTCGCGCACGCGCTGCTCGAGGTCCTGGTGCGTCGCCGCGATGACCCGCACGTTCGCCTTGATCTGCTGGTGCCCGCCGACCCGGTAGTAGCTGCCATCCGAAAGCACGCGCAGCAGGCGCGTCTGCAGGTCGGGCGGCATGTCGCCGATCTCATCCAGGAAAAGCGTCCCGCCTTCGGCCTGCTCGAAGCGGCCGCGCCGCTGCTGCTGCGCGCCGGTGAACGAACCGCGCTCGTGGCCGAAGAGCTCGGATTCAAGGAGGTCCTTCGGCATCGCGGCCGTGTTGATGGCGACGAACGGTTTCTGCGCGCGCGCACTGTGGCGGTGCAGGGCGCGCGCGACGAGTTCCTTTCCGCTTCCCGACTCGCCCGTGATGAGCACGGTTGCGCTCGACTGCGAGAGCCGGCCGATCGCGCGAAACACTTCCTGCATCGCCGGCGCCTGGCCGAGGATCTCCGTCGCCGCGCTCGCCGGCTCCACGGCGTCCGCTTCGCGCCGGCGCTCGTCGAGCGCGCGGCGGATCAGCTCCACCGCCTGGTCCACGTCGAATGGCTTGGGCAGGTACTCGTACGCGCCGCCCTGGAATGCGGCCACGGCGGAATCGAGGTCCGAATACGCGGTCATGACGATGACCGGCACGGCGGGGTGGCGGTCCTTGACCGTCTGCAGCAGCTCGAGGCCCGAGCGCCCCGGCATGCGGATGTCGGACACGAGCACTTCGGGCGCGCCGTCGGACAAGGCGTCAAGTGCCTCCTGCGCGGACGAAAAGGAATTGAACCCGATGCCCTCACGGCTGAG
>DASPMF010000191.1:0-12939 GCA_035627155.1 Burkholderiales bacterium
CGCGACTTCACGTTGTGGCGCGGATGCTTGCGCTCGGGCGCCGCGGGCGACCAGTAGAGGGAGAGGTGGCGCAGGAGGTCCAGCGCCGCCTCGCCGTCGGTGATCGGCGCACCCGGCCCGAAGGCTTCCGGGAGCATCGAGGTGGCCTCGATCTTCTGCAGCATCGCCTGCAGCGCCTTAAGCGCGTCCGCGCAGCCGAGGAATCGGATGCCTGCGCCGGGCTGCGGCGCGCGCGCCAGGCGCTGCGGCGCGATGCCCTGCCCGAGGTCGGTCCAGTGGCTCGGCTGCGCGCCCGCCTCCGTGCCGAACGCGAAGAGCCGCGCGAAATCGCCGATGAGGCGCTCGGCCGCCTCCACCTGCGCGGGCAGCAGGCTGTCGGGAGAGCTCACGCTGAGGGCCAGCGCGCGCACGTATTCCAGCTTCGGGGTCGTCTCGCCGGCGAGGCCCGCGTAGAGGGGCGCGATCTTCGCGTCGGCGACGCCGCGCGACTCGGCGAACGCGTAGACGCCGTTCAGCACCCGCCAGACCGTCGCGTCCACCGGCGCGTAGCGCAGGTGCAGCCACTTCACCTGCTGGGCGATCGAGCGCAGCGCGCGCCCAGTCGCGAGCGCAAGCTGCGGCTTCGCCGCGTCGGCGCCCTTCGCGCCCTGCAGCACCGCGTCGATCGCGCGCGCGTACGCGTGGCCGGCGTGGCGGTAGTAGTCGAACATATGCGTCCACATGCGGTTCTCCTGGAACCGGGCGGGACGGGAAGCGGCGAGGTAGTCGCGCGCAACCTTGCGCAGGCGCGGCTGGGCGGCCTCGTCGAGGAGGAACAGCAGCTCGAAGCGCGCGTCCGGGCGGAACCCCTCGGTCCCCGCCACGGACTCGTGCCAGTGCGCGAGCTCTTCCAGGGCCTTGAGGGGATCCTGGGCCGGCAGCTCGTCGAGCAGGCGGCGCGCTTCCTTCGGATCGGCGAGGGGATGGTCCGGACGCCCCGCGGCAAACAGCCTGAGCATGTTGTTCCGCTCTTTCGCGTGCTGAAGTGGGCGGCGATCGTAGCAGGAAAAACCATGCAGAATAGTCAGGACATGTCCATGCTCACGCCTCCCTGGAGCGCCGGCGTCGAGGTGCCGGGCTACCAGATCCTGCAGATCATCGGGCAGGGCGGCCAGGCGAAGGTGTTCCTCGCCGAGCGCGAGCACGACGGGCTGCACGTCGCGCTGAAGATCCTCGATCGCACGCTGAGGCAGGACCCGCGCTTCCTCGCGCGCCTCGTGCGCGAGTACAAGCTCATCGCGACGCTGCAGGAAGCGCCGCAGCTCACTGCCCACCTTGCGAGGATTTACGACCAGGGCTTCGCCGGGGACTTCCCGTACCTCGCGCTCGAGTTCCTTCCTTGCGGGACCCTTGCATCGCGCATCCGCGAGGGCATCAGCTCGAAGAACGCGCTGCGCATCGCCGCCCGCGTGGCGCGCGCGCTCGATTCGATCCACGCGCACGGCATCGTGCACCGCGACCTGAAGCCCGCGAACATCCTGTTCCGCGCCGACGGCCGGCCGGTGATCGTGGACTTCGGCCTCGCGAAGGATCTCGGCACCACCAGCAACCTCACTGTCGCGGGCCAGCTCGTCGCCACCCCGCGCTACTCGAGTCCCGAGCAGTTCCTCGGCCGGCCGGTCGATGCGCGCTCGGACCTCTACAGCCTCGGCGTCGTCTTTTACGAGATGCTCACCGGCCGGCGCATCTACGAATCGCAAAGCGGCGCGGACCTCATCCAGGCGCACCTGCACGCGCCCATCCCGCGCCTTCCCAGCCACCTCGCCGGCTATCAGCCGGTCCTCGACCGGCTGCTCGCCAAGGAGCCGAAGGACCGCTTCCAGTCCGCGCGCGAGCTTTTCCACCTGATCGCAATATGAACTACGGCGAACAGCAATACCTCGACCTCCTCTCCGAGCTCCTCGAGCGCGGGGCGAAGAAGACCGACCGCACCGGCACCGGCACGCTGTCCGTGTTCGGGCGGCAGATGCGCTTCGGGCTTGCGGAGAGCTTTCCGCTGCTCACCACGAAGAAGCTGCACCTGAAGTCCATCATCTACGAGCTGCTGTGGTTCCTGCGCGGCGACACCAACGTGAAGTGGCTGCAAGAGCGCGGCGTGACCATCTGGGACGAATGGGCCGACGAGAACGGCGAGCTCGGCCCGGTGTACGGCTACCAGTGGCGGCACTGGCGCACGCCGGATGGACGCGAGATCGATCAGATCTCCAATGTCATTTCTTCCCTTAGGGGTAAACCGGATTCGCGCCGGCACATCGTCTCGGCGTGGAATCCCGCCGACGTCGACCGCATGGCGCTGCCGCCGTGCCACGCCCTCTTCCAGTTCTACGTCGCCGACGGCCGCATTTCGTGCCAGATGTACCAGCGGAGCGCCGATGTGTTCCTCGGCGTGCCGTTCAACATCGCCTCCTACGCGCTCCTCACGCTGATGGTCGCGCAGGCGACGGACCTGGAGCCCGGCGAGTTCGTCCTCACGCTCGGCGACGCGCACCTGTATCTCAACCACCTCGAGCAGGCGCGGGAGCAGCTCTCGCGCGCGCCGCGTCCCTTCCCGCGCATGAAGCTCAACCCCGCGGTGAAGGACCTGTTCGCCTTCAAGTACGAGGACTTCACGCTCGAAGGCTACGACCCGCATCCGGCCATCAAGGCGCCGATCGCCGTGTAGATGCGCGGCGCGGACCTCCTTGCGCGGACGCTCGCGGCGGCGGGCACGCGCTACGTTTTCACGCTCTCCGGCAACCACGTCATGCCGGTGTTCGACGCGGCGCTCGAGGCGAAGCTCTCGCTCATCCACGTGCGCCACGAAGCGGCCGCGGTGCACATGGCGGATGCGTGGGGACGGCTCACCGGCGAGCCGGGCATCGCGCTCGTCACCGGCGGGCCGGGGCACGCGAACGCGGTGGGCGCGCTCTACACCGCGCGGATGGCCGATTCGCCGCTGGTCCTGATCTCCGGCCACGCACCGCTCGACGAGCTCGGCAAGGGGGCCTTCCAGGAAATGCGCCAGGCCGACGTCGCCGCGCCGCTCTGCAAGGCGTCGTGGACCGCGCGCTCCGCGCAGACGCTCGGCGAGGACGTGGTGAAGGCGCTGCGCATCGCGCGCGAAGGCCAGCCGGGGCCGGTCCATCTGAGCGTGCCGAACGACGTGCTCGATGCAAGGACGGATGCCGGCCTTCCGGAGTTCCGCCGGGAAGAAACACAGGAGCAGCAGGACCTCGAAGCGCTGGTCCGCGCAGAGCGTCCGCTCATTCTCACCGGGCGGCTGCAGCAACCGCAGCTGGAGGAAGCGACCGGAGTGCCGGCGATCGCGATGGAAAGCCCGCGCGGCGTGAACGACCCGAGCCTCGGCAGGCTCGCCGCGGTGCTCAAGCGAGCCGACGCTGTGCTGCTCGCAGGCAAGCGGCTCGACTTCACGCTGAAGTTCGGCAGGGCTTTCGCGCCGGACTGCCGCATCCTCCGTGCGCCCGTCGGCGCTCTTGCAAACGTGTGCCGCCGCTACGTTGGCGGCGAATGGGCGGCGGAAGTGGCCGCTTCCCTCGCCTACCGGCCGCCGGAATGGGATGCGATCCGGGCGGGCGACGGCGCGCTCCATCCCGTGGCGCTTTGCCGCGCGGTGCAGCCGCTGCTCGAGCCCTCCGGCGCGATCCTGGTGGCCGACGGCGGCGAGTTCGGCCAGTGGGCGCAGGCCTGCCTGCGCGCGCCGCGCCGCGTGATCAATGGCCCGGCCGGCTCGATCGGCTCGGCGCTGCCGTTCGCGGCCGCGGCGAAGCTCGCCTTCCCCGAGGCCCCGGTCGTCGCGCTGCTGGGCGACGGCACGTTCGGCTTCCACCTGTCCGAGGTCGACACCGCCGTGCGCTACCGCCTCGGCTACCTGGCGGTGGTCGGGAACGACGCCTGCTGGAACGCCGAATACCAGATCCAGCTGCGTGCTTACGGAAGCGCACGGGCCCACGGGCTCGAGCTGCTTCCGACCCGCTACGGCGCCGCCGCGGCGGCGCTCGGGGCGCACGGCGAAGACGTAACGCGCGGCACGGACGTAGCGGCCGCACTGCACCGGGCGCACGGCGCCGGGCGCGTCGCTTGCGTCAACGCCCTCATCGAGCGCGTTGCGGCGCCGACCTACTGATCCTTCATGACGGGCGACTATTCCCTGGACGAGCCGAAGCGCGCCGAGGTGGACGCGATGCCGGGCGCGACGCTGCTCGAATTCGGCAACAACTGGTGCGGCTGGTGCCGGCGCGCGCAGCCGCTCATCGCCGAGGCGCTCGCGGGCCATGAAGGGCTGCGCCACTACAAGATCGCCGACGCGAGCGGCAAGCGCCTCGGGCGCTCGTTCGGGGTGAAGCTCTGGCCCACGCTGATCCTCCTGCGGGACGGCAGGGAAGTCGGAAGGGTCGTTCGACCCGGCGACGCCCGGGAGCTCGAGGTTCTCCTGGAAACGCCTAGCGCGGGCGGCGTCGGCGCTCGCTGAGCCAGCCGAGCGGAAAGACCAGCGCGTTCTTGAGGCCCTCCACCGGCGAGAGCTGGTCGATGGAGCGCCGCGCCTCGCTTACCAGCTGCTGCACCACCACGCGCTCGGAGATCTCCGGGCCTTCCTCGATGCGCGAGAGCGCGTGCAGCACGTAGCCGCCGAGGAGGAACGAGAGCGCGAACAGGAATTCCCAGTGCTGGAACTCCAGCACCGTGGCGAGCGAGTTGCCGGCCGGCGAGCCCCAATGGACGAAGATCGCGAGGTCGCGCGCGCGGAACCATTCGGCCAGGCCGCCGCCGAGCAGCGCCGCGGTTCCCGCCGCGAGCGCGCCGGCCAGGCTCACCGCCGAGAGGTACGCGGTGCCCTGCCCGTGCGGCGCGAGCTTGAGGCCCAGGTTGCCGGTGGCGAGGCCGATCCCGCCGGAAGCCGCCCCCATCACGACGTGGATGAGGAAGAGCAGCGGCAGCGTCAGCTCGTGCTCGTCCGGGATCGAGGTGAACGGCAGCGCCATCAGCGAGGCGAAGTAGAAGGGCAGCGCCACCGCCAGGATC
The DNA here is from genome assembly GCA_035627155.1 of Burkholderiales bacterium. Lineage (GTDB taxonomy): Bacteria > Pseudomonadota > Gammaproteobacteria > Burkholderiales > SG8-39 > SCGC-AG-212-J23. Next base: position 5,059 of record DASPMF010000191.1, read on the forward strand.
GCCTTGTTCGACAGGCGGTCCGACAGCCGGCCCCACCAGTAGAGCGTGAGCGCGTTGGCGAGCTGGCTCGCCACCCAGAGCGCGGTCACCACCGCAAGCCCGTAGTAGAGCTGGCGCATCAGGTACACGGCGATGAACGGCGCAGCGAGGTTCGACGCGAGGTTCCACCCCGTCATGAAGACGATCACGCGTCGGAAGTTCCGGTCGCGCAGCGGCGCGCGCACCATCGCCAGCACCGGCGGCGGCGGACCGTGCCGCACCATGCGCGGCTCCGGGACGCGCGCGAGGTGCCACGAGCTGACGAACCCGGCGAGCGCCGCGGCGGCGAAGGCGATCGCATAGCCCTCGAGCGGATTGCTCGTGCTCCAGCGCTGCACCGCCTGCCCCGCGGACAGCGCGCCCGCCGAAGCGGCGACCATGGACCAGAAGAGGCGGCGCGAGAAGAGCGCGCCGAGCCGGTCCTTCGGCACGAGCTCGTGGATCCACGAATTGAACGCGCAGCCGCCGACCGATCCGAGCAGGGTGATGGCGAGCTGCGCCACGACCAGCAGCGCCAGCGCATGCGCGGGCTCGAGGAACGGCAGCAGCGCGAGCAGCAGGATCAGCATGCGCGAGGCGGTCGCCGCGTACACGGTGATGCGGCGGCGCTCGCGCAACCGCTCCACCAGCGCGATCGCCGGGATCTGCGAGATCTGGCCGAAGAACGGAATGGCGGCGAGCACGCCGATCACCATTGGGCTTGCGCCCAGCGCGACCGCGAAGCCGGCCATCACCACGCCGCCGTACATCGAGCCGGCGAGCGCAGCCCACGCGGCGTCGCGCACGAGCGAATCCTTGCCGCGCTCTACGTCCTCGTTCGAAACGTGGGAATCGGGCGCAAGGCGCACCGGACTCTACGGGCAAAAAAAAGGCCCGCCTGTAGGGGGAGAAGGCGGGCCCAGGGGAGGAACGTTTGCGAAACGGCTTGCGCTACAGCAGCCCCTTCGTCCACAGCCGCGCGAGATAGACGAGCCCGGCAGCGGCAAAGGTGTAGACCCACAGCTCGCTGAAGCGGCTGCGCGTGCGCGGCGAGGTCCAGCCGCGCGAGAACCAGGCGAGCGCCGCGATCATGAGCAGCGAGCCGAGCGCCGCGGCGCCTGCCGACAGGCTGCGCCCGAACGCCTGCGCGACCCACCCGTCGGGCGAGATCAGCTTGTAGATCGTGCCGCCGATTCCGAGCATCACGAGTGCGACCACCGTGAACCCGAAGACCACCTGCCCGATGGAAAACAGCTCCTGCTTGACGTAGCTCATCCTGCCTCCTTGGTCAGCCTCGCTCGAGGGTGTTGCCGTGCACGCGCACGCGCGCGCCGATGCCGTACGGCGGCGCGCTCTCGCGGGTGACGACGCGCTCGCGGCCGTCGTCCATGCGCACGGTGATGCGGTAGGCGGTCTGCGTTGCGCGCTCATTGGGATCGCTGCGCACCTGCACTTCGCGCACGGACGCCACGAAGCCGCAGCTGCGGCACCCGGAGCTCTTCGCCGCCGCTGCGGCCGCGGTGCGCTCCATGGGCATGGTTTCTTCGCCTTGCGCGGGGAGCACGCCGGTCACGGCGGCGGCGCCGACCAGGCCGGAGATCAGGATGGCCGTCCCCGCGCCGATGAGAAGGGGGTAATTCCGCATTCCAGACACTGCGGTTCTCCTTTTTGTAGTGCTGCGGGCGATACACCTGCAACGGCCGTGCCAGGGCGTCGTTCCTAGGGGAATGAAGGAGTTAGCGCTTATGTGGCGGCGCGAGCATTTGCAAAAGCGTCGGGAAGGCACGACGACGTTTTCCGCAGACGCCCTGACGTCGTTGTTCGCTATGGCGTTTTGCTGTCGGGCGGCAGCGACGGGGCGGGGTGAAATACCATCCGCGCGATGCGCCTATCCGTGCTCGACCAGTCGCCCGTCATCAGCGGTCAAGGCGCGCGCCGCGCCATCGAGGAAACGCTGGCCCTCGCGCGGCGCGTGGAAGAGCTCGGATACCACCGCTACTGGCTCGCGGAGCATCACGCGATCGCCGCGCTCGCCGACCCGTGCCCCGAGGTGCTGCTCGCGCGGCTCGGCGCGGAGACGAAGCGCATGCGCATCGGCACCGGCGGGGTCCTGCTGCCGTACTACAGCGCCTTCCGCACCGCCGAGACCTTCCGCATGCTCGAGGCGCTCTATCCCGGGCGCATCGACCTCGGCATCGGGCGCGCGCCCGGCGGGGACGCGCGCACCGCGCAGGCGGTCGGCGGCGGGCGCTTCCCGGACGCCGAGCGCTTCCCGGAGCAGGTCTGGGAGCTCGACGCGCACCTGCGCGGCGCGCTGCCGCAGGAGCACCCGTTCGCGCGCGTGCGGCTGCAGCCGGAAGTCGACACGGTGCCCGAGCTCTGGCTCCTCGGCTCCTCGGACTTCGGCGGCGCGCTCGCCGCGCAGCTCGGCACGCGCTTCGCGTTCGCCCACTTCATCAATCCGCGCGGCGGGGACGAAGTGGCGAAGGGCTATCGCCTCGGCTTCCAGGGCGAGCGGAAGAACTGCGAAGTGATCGTGTGCACCTTCGCGATCTGCGCCGCGAGCGACGAGGAGGCGGAGCGCCTCGCCGCGCCGATCGACCTGCGGCGGCTCCACATGGCGCTCAACATCGACTCGCCGATCCCGACCGCGGAGGAAGCGGCGCGGCATGCGTACAGCGCGGAGGAACGGCGCTACGTGATGGAGCAGCGCCCGCGCGCCGTGATCGGCGGGCCGCAGACCTGCCGCGCCGCCCTCGAGGCGCTCGCGGCGCGTTACGAGGCCGACGAGGTCATGGTGCTCACCATCACCGGCGACTATCCGTCGCGCATGCGCTCCTACGAGCTCCTGGCCGAAGTTTTTCGCACTGCGACGTAGACGGATTGCTACACCGTGTCGACTTTCGCACAGTGGCGAAGGTCCGGTCGGATCGAATCCGCGTGACACGGGCGATCCCATGTTGACGGGGTCACGGGGCAGGGCTAGATTGAAACGCGACGGCCGTGCAGGGCGGAAAGGGGTCGTCGCACTTGGACGTTAACGTTAACGGTCAAACTCACTTCACCTCACTAGGAGCACCAACCCAATGAAGAAAATGATCTGCCGCATGCTGGTCCTGCTGATGATCTGGACGCCGTTTCAGGTCGCGCAGGCCGGAATGATCGGTACCGACCAGGTCGTGCAATCGTCTTCGGCCCTGGAGCGCAGCGCCGTGATGAACTTCGTGAGCCGTGCGGACGTCGCGGGCCAGCTCGCCTCGATGGGCCTGGACGCCGCCACCGCGAAGGATCGCGTCGCCGCCATGACCGACGAGGAAGTGCGCTACATCGCCGGCAAGATCAACGCGATGCCCGCAGGCGCGGACGGCGCCGGCATCCTGTTGCTCATCATCATCATCGCGGTCATCTGGTGGGCCTGGAAGCGCTAACGCCCGTCCAGCAGGCAGCACGGAACGCCCGCCTCCTGGCGGGCGTTTTAGTTTCTGCCTGGCTGCTCGGCGGCTGCGCGGGACTCTTCCCGCAGACCGCGGCGATGCGCGACGCGCCGCCGCCGGACATCCCGCCGCTCGTCGAGCTGAAGGACGTGCCGTTCTTCCCCCAGGACGAATACCAGTGCGGGCCGGCCGCGCTCGCGACCACGCTCGTGGCGAGCGGCGTGAAGGTCACGCCCGAGGAGCTGGTGCCGCAGGTCTACCTGCCGGAGAGGAAGGGCAGCCTGCAGGTCGAGATGCTCGCCGCGGCGCGGCGGCACGGACGCATCTCCTATCTGCTAGCGCCGAAGTTCGAGGATCTCCTGAAGGAGATCGCGGCGGGCAACCCGGTCATCGTGCTGTGGGACCAGTCGCCCGTCGGCAGCTGGCACTACGCCGTGGCGATCGGCTACGACTTCGACGCCGGCGACCTCTACCTGCGCTCCGGCGAGACGCAGCGCGAGAAGGTCGCCTTCCCGGTCCACGAGTTCATGTGGCGGCGCAGCGGCTACTGGGCGATGGTCGCCCTGCCGCCGGAGCGCATTCCGGCCACGGCCGAGGAAGGCCGCTGGCTTTCCGCCATTGCCGCAACCGAGCGCGCGGGCGGCGCGCAGGCCGCGCGCACTGCGTACGAGCGTTTCCTGAATCGCTGGCCGCGCAACCCGGCGGCGGCGATCGGCCTCGCCAACGCGAACTATTCGCTCGGCCAGCTTCCGGCCGCCGAGCGCGCGCTGCGCGACGCCGTCGAGTGGGATCCGCAGTCGGTCATCGCGCTCAACAACCTCGCGCAGACGCTCGCCGACCAGGGCAAGCACGAGGAAGCGCTCCGGTTCATCGAGCGCGCGATTGCGCTCGGGGGTCCGCATGCCGCGGCGGTGGAGCAGACGCGGAGCTCGATCCTGGCGAAGCAGAAGCAGCGGCAATAGCCGGCGGTACGGGGCAATCGAGCGTCGCCGCCACCATGCGGACGAGCTCGACCTCGATGACCTGGAGCGCGCCGTCCGCGCCGGCGGCCTCGAGGCACGCCTTCACCAGGCGCGGCTTCACGAGCGGCGCGAGGCGGCGCAACCGCTCGAGCGACTCGCGCAGCGACCGCGTGCCGAGCGCTTCCGGCTTCGCAGGCGCCGGCTCGGCGAGCTGCAGGAACGCGTTGCCCTTGTCGTAGGCGGCCTGCGCGCTGCTGCCGGCGGCGGCCGCGACGAGGGAAAGCACCGCGTGCGCGTCCGCTGCCACTTCCTCGATGCTGCGGAATTCCGTGCGGATCGGCTGCCCGGCGCCTTCGCGCAGGCGCTGCTGCAGGTAGGTGAACAGGATGAACTCGCCCAGCGTGACGCGGCGGTCGGCCTCCACCGCCGCGGCGAGCTCGGCGAGGAAGGCGTCGCGCACCTTCTGCGGCTGCGCCTTGATCGCCGGTACCGCGAGCTCCGCGAGGGTAAGCATGTGCTGCCGCGGCACCGCCTGCGCCAGCGCATGCAGTTCGTTCCCGTCCGCCCGGCCGGCGAGCGCGAGCATCGCCGCCTGCGCGCCGGCGGCCTCGTGCAACGCCTCCCGTAAAGCCCCCGGCAGGCCGTCGAGGAACTGCGCGGCGAAATCCACGTGCTGCGCGGTGGGCGCGGCCTGAAGATTCCCGGAGACGTTCTTGACCACCGCCCCGCTGCCGTCGATCACCGCCAGTTCGCGCCGCGTGCCGTGGCGGCGCTCACGGTAGGCGGCCCGGTCGAAGCGCGGGTGCGCGAGGCGGATGCGCCGCTCGATCGGCGGGTGGGTCGCGAAGCCCCACCAGTGGGAAACCGCGGGCGCGAAGAACATGTGCGAGAGCTCGGCCGCGTGGCTCGCGTGCACGACGGTGTGGCTGTGGGTCGAAAGGATGGAGTCGAGGGCGCCCGCGATGCCGTCCGGGTTGCGCGTGAACTGCACGCTCGCCTGGTCGGCCAGGCGCTCGCGCTGGCGCGAGATCGCCGCGCGGATCGCGTCGGCGGCGAAGACCCCGGGAAAGCCGATGAACGCGATCGCCGCGCCGAGGAGCGCGGACAGCGCGGCGGGACTGCCGTCCTCGTCCTTCGCGCTCGTGCGCTTCGTCGCCTCCCACACCATCTCCTCCCCCCGGTCGCCGAGCCACGAAAGCCCGGCGAGGACGCAGGTGAGGCGCAGGTTGAGGGCCATGTCGCCGTTCAGGATGTGGCTGTACTCGTGGCCCATCACGGCCTGCAGCTCGTCGCGCGAGAGCTTCGCCAGCGCGCCTTTCGTGACGATGATCGCCGCCTCGTTCGGCGAGGTGCCGGCGACCAGCGCATTCACCGCATCCTCGCGCTCGAGCAGGTAGACCGGCGGCACGGCGATGCCCGAGGCGATCGCCATCTCCTCGACCACGTTGATGAGCCGCCTCTCCGGCGGCGTGCAGCGCGACGGGTCCACGTACCGCGCGCCGAGGAGCGAGGCGATCGCCGGCCCGCCCTCGCGAAGCTGCCAGGCACGCAGCAGCGACACGCCGGCGATCGTCGCCAGGACGAGCACGGCGACCGGGACCACGAACGGCCGCGGCAGGACGAGGGCGGCGATGCCGCAGTAGCTGCCGGCGACCGCGGCGGCCGCCAGCACGTAGAGCACGAGCAGGCGCCGCGTGGCGCGGCGCGCCGCCTCCTGCTGCTCGAAGAAATCGTGCCTAGAACTTGACCGCAGGCGCCTTGCGCTCCTCGGCCGACTCGGTCGCCTGGAGCAGCTCGGCCGGGCCGAAGCCCAGCATGCCGGCGAAGACGACGTCCGGGAACGTCTCCCGCTGCGTGTTGAATTCCATCACCGAGTCGTTGAACGCCTGGCGCGCGAAGGCCACCTTGTTCTCGGTGCTGGTGAGCTCTTCCTGCAGCGCGAGGATGTTGGTGTTCGCCTTGAGGTCCGGGTACGCCTCGGCAAGGGCGAAGAGGCGCCCGAGCATGCCGGTGAGCGCGCCTTCCGCGGCGCCGAGCTCGCGCATCGCGCCTGCGCTGCCGGGGCTCGCGCTCGCGGCGTTGGCCGCCGCAGCGGCCTGGTTGCGCGCCTTGATCACCGCCTCGAGCGTCTCGCGCTCGTGCTTCATGTAGCCCTTCGCGGTCTCGACCAGGTTCGGGATGAGGTCGTAGCGGCGCTTGAGCTGCACGTCGATCTGAGCGAACGCGTTCTTGAAGCGGTTGCGCAGGGCGACCAGGCGGTTGTAGACCGCCACCACCCAGACGACCAGCACGACGACGATTCCCAGGAGAATCCAGCCCCCGATGCCCATGCGCCCCCCTCGGCTTTCCCTCGGTTTTGCGGGGCTACTATAGCGCATGGACTGGAGACGGCGCGCCCTGCTCGGGGCCGCGGCGGGCGCGCTGCTCGGCGGCGCGCAGGCGAGCCGGAAACAGACGGAGAAGCGGATGACCAAGCGCATTCCCTCCACCGGCGAGGCGCTGCCGGCGATCGGCCTTGGCACGTGGCAGGTGTTCGACGTGGGCAATGCCGCCGGCCCTCGCAAGCAGCTCGCCGAAGTGCTGCGCATCCTCGGCAGCGGGATGATCGATTCGTCTCCCATGTACGGAAGCTCGGAGAGCGTGGCGGGCGACCTGGTCTCGGAGCTCGGCCTGCGCGAGCGCTTCTTCATGGCGACCAAGGTGTGGACGAGCGGCCGGGCCGAAGGGATCCGCCAGATGGAGGACTCGTTCCGCCGGCTGCGCGTGCAGAAGGTGGACCTCCTCCAGGTGCACAACCTCGTCGACGTCGCCACCCATACGAAGACCCTGCAGGCGTGGAAGGCCGAGGGGCGCGTGCGCTACATCGGCATCACCCACTACACCGCTTCCGCGCACCGCGAGGTCGAGAAGTGGCTCGATACCAGGCAGTACGACTTCGTGCAGATCAACTATTCGCTCGGCGAGCGCGACGCTGAAGAAAGGCTCCTGGATAAGGCGAAAGACCTGAAGGTTGCCGTCATCGCCAACCGCCCGTTCGCGGAAGGGTCCCTGTTCAGGAAGGTCAAGGGCAAGGCGCTGCCCCCGTGGGCCGCGGAGCTCGGGATCGCGAGCTGGGCGCAGTACTTCCTGAAGTGGATCGTCAGCCATCCGGCGGTGACCTGCACTATCCCGGCGACTTCCCGCCCGGAGCACATGCGCGATAACCTGCAGGCCGGCGAGGGCCCGATGCCCGACGCCGCGCAGCGAGACCGCATGGCACGGTACCTGGACAGCCTTTAGAATTTTCTCAAGGAGGAGCACATGAAAACCCAAGCGCTCGCCGCGTGCGCGGCACTGGCCCTCGCGTTCAACGCCCAGGCCGCGGACAAGGTGAAGATCGGCTTCGTCAGCACGCTCTCGGGCCCGAGCGCGGCGCTCGGCGTGGACATCCGCGACGGCTTCCAGCTCGCGGTGAAGATGAACGGCGG
>DASPMF010000192.1:0-4904 GCA_035627155.1 Burkholderiales bacterium
ACTGAGGAGCATGCACGCGACATGGTCGCGTACCTGTACACGCTGAAATGAAGGCCGCCCTGTCCCTGCTCGCGCTGCTCGTCCTCTTCGCCGCGGCCGCCACGGCGTTCGTGTTCTCCGGCCTCTACGACATATCGGCCACCGACCAGCACCTTGCGCCGACCTACTATGCGATACGCAAGACGATGGAGCGCTCGGTCGAGCGGCGCGCGAAGGACATCGCGGTGCCGCCGCTCGGCGCGCCGGCGCAGCTGGAGCGCGGCCACTCGTTGTATCGCGCGCATTGCGTGCAATGCCATGGCGCGCCCGGCATTGCCCCCGAGCCGTTCGCGCTCGGCCTCACGCCGCTGCCCACGCCGCTCGCGCGCTCCGGCCTCGACCGCACGCCCGCGCAGCTCTTCTGGGTGGTGAAGCACGGCATCAAGATGACCGGCATGCCGGCCTGGGAATTCCGCTTCGCCGAAGAAGACCTGTGGGCCGTGGTCGCGTTCGTGAAGCAGCTTCCGCTTCTTTCCCCTCGCGCATACAGCGCACTTCCCGCGCAGCTTGCGCCTCCCGAAGCGGTCCTTCCTTCCGGGGAGCCCGATGCAAGGCGCGGCAAGGACGCGCTCAGGCAATACGGCTGCATCGGCTGCCACGAGATCCCGGGCGAGGTGGGGCCGGAAGCCCGCCTCGGCCCGACGCTTAAAGGGGTCGCATCGCGCACCGTGCTGGGAGGCGTCCTGCCGAATTCCTTCGACAACATGGTGCTCTGGCTGCGCGCGCCGCAGGCCTTCACGCCGCATAGCGCGATGCCGATGCTCGGCGTCACCGAGCGCGACGCGCGCGACATGGCCGCATACCTCGCGACGTTGAAGTAGCTAGGCCTTCTGGGCGCCTTCCGTGGAGGGCGGCGCGAACGGCACGCCGTAGCGCTCGAGGAAGCGCTCGACGGCGGGCAGCCACACGCTCGTGCCGGACGGATCGGTAAGGAGGAAGTGGCCGTCGCGGCCGAACGGCGGCTGCAGGACGTACTCGGCCTTCGCGCCGGCGGACTTGAAGCGCGAAAACCACTCCTGCGACGCCTGCGGCCCGAAGAAGCGGTCGTTTTGCGCGTATTGCAGGAGCACCGGCACGCGCACCGCGGCGCCGAGGTCGGCGAAGAGCTCGCCGAGCGCGGCACCGGCGCAGGGCACGCCGGGCGTGCCGTAGGGATCGCCGCCGCGGCCGGCGGCAAAGGCGAGCACGGCGACCAGGCCTTCCGGATGGTAGGCGGCGGCCTGCAGGGCGGCGACGCCGCCCGCCGACTGCCCGGCGAGGATCATCCGCCTGGAATCGACGTAGGGACGGCCGCGTGCGAACTCGTACGCGGCGAGCACGTCTTGCGCGGCGGCGCGCTCGGCGGAAGCGTAGCGCGGCGCCGCGCAACTCCCCGCGTCCTCGGCGAAGGCGCCGCCGGTCGCACCATAGCCGCGGCGCAGCGGCATGAACACGGCGTAGCCGCGGCGTGCAAATTCGGTCGCGGCGTGGAAAAAGGCGGCGGGCGACTCGGCGTTGCGCTCGGCGACTGTCGCTGGCGTGCCGTGGTTCAGGACGATCGCGCCGTACGGCCCGATTCCCGACGGGCGCAGCACGCCCACGGCGACGTAATAGTTACCGCCATCGGCCGGTACGTAGAGCAGCTCCTTGACGAACGGCTCGACCGGGCCGGGCGGGCGCCCCGCGTCGGCTGCAAGGCCGGCGAGGGCGGCGCACAGCACCAGCACGATTGCCCGGCCCGGGCTGCGAAGCCAGCGAAGGATGTCCCCCATGCCGCCATCCTCTTCCTCCGTTTCTTAAGAAGAAGTTAAGGCGGCATGTCGCCTGCATGCAGGGTTTCCTTCGTGCCTTTCCAGACCCGCGACCACGGGTAAAAACTACTACGCTGCCCTTCGCGCAGCACCACGCTCGCGATGTCCCCGGAATCGAGGATCACGAAATCGTCGATCACTGCTTCTCGCGCCGGAAGGCCGACCTGCACGCGCGCGCCGAGCAGCTCGCTCGCGCGCCAAAGCTTCCAGCCGTCCGCGGGCTCCGAGAAGCTGGCGGCCCGGACATAGAGCGGCTCGATGCGCAACGCGTGCCACGGCACCCGCGCGCGCTCCGAGCTCAGCGCAAGCACCCGGCCGCGTCCGTCGATCAGCAGGTCGCGCACCTCGCCGAGGTGCTCGCCCACGCGGTCGTGCACCGGCATGCCGAGGAGCTGCGTCGCGCGCACGCCGGAAGGCAGGCCGTCGCCCGGGGGGCTGAACTCATCCCGGCTCACGCGGCCGTCGCGGTCGCGGTCCTCGGCGATCCATGCCTCGGTCGCCACGGCGATGCGCAACTCCCGGCCGGTCAGGTAGCCGTCCCGGTTCTCGTCGAGGCGGGCGAAGAGGTCCTGCGCGGCGGCGGGCGCGGCCAGCAGGCAGAGAAGCACCGCGGCACGCGCTTTGCGAAGCACGCGCCATCCAATACCGGAGGTCCTCATGAACGATTCGATTCGCATCCGCCTTTTGGCCGCATTCCTTGCGCTCGCGCTGCCTGGCGCGGCGATGGCGGCCGACGCACAGGATAAGCCCAAGCAAGAGAAGAGCGCGAAGAAGTCCGAGAAGGCGAAGGACGCGAAGGACAATGCGTCCGCCGGCGCCGACCGCCCGCGCAGCGAGCGCGATACCGGCGTGTTCGGCCCGAAGGAAACCGGCGACGATCCGTTCGGCGGCGCGAAGAGCGGCACGGTGCAGGGCTCGGAAACTTCGCGGGGCACGACGCCGAAGTCGAAGTAGCGCTGTTAAGCCGTCGTTAAGACGGCGTAAGGGGGCGTTAACGAAGGCGCGCGCAGAGTGGCGTTGCCGGCGCAGGCGCCCTCTTTCTAGCCTTCTGGGTCATGGGAAGCGAAGCGAGCTAGCCGCGAGACCGCCTCGTCGGCACCCCCACAAGACAGGAGGAGGAACCATGGCCAACGCACTGCTCGCCCGCTGGGAAGAATTCCGTCCGACCAAGACGCAGGCCTTCTGGCTTGCCGCCGGCTGCGTCGCGGCAACGCTCGCGCTCGGCTTCGGCCCCGGCGGCTGGGTGACCGGCGCGACCGCGCAGAAGCAGGTGGCGAAGGCGGCCGAAGACGCGCGCCACGAGCTCGCCGCCGCCATCTGCGTCGACGAGTTCATGGCCGCCGCCGGCGCGCGCGACCGGCTTGCCAGCCTGCAGAAGCTCACCTGGTACGCGCGCAGCGAGAAGATCGCGCAGGCGGGCTGGGCGACGATGCCAGACCGCAAGGAGCCGAACACTACCGTGGCGATCGCGTGCGCCTCGCGGCTGAGCGAGCTTCCGGCCGTCGCGAAGCACTGACGCGCTAGCGCGGATCGCCGCGGCGCGGCGGATCGACCGGGCCGCGGCCCCTGCGCTTGCCCGGCTCGCGGCCGGGCGCGCGCTTGGGTCGCTTCGCAACGGGTCGCTTCGTGACGCGAGCCGTCACTTGCTGCTGCCCGTCGACGCCTTGCCCTTGTCGTCGGGGCGGATGAAGTCCGCCATGTTGTCGCGAGCGTTGCGCCAGTCTTCGGCCGCGGCGGTCTTCAGGTACTCCACGCGGGTCACGTAGCCGTCCTTGTCGCCGTCGCTCTCGGCGAACTTCTTCGCCACCTTCGGGTTCGCAGCGGCCTCCGTGCGGGACAGCTTGCCGTCGTCGTCCTTGTCGAGGTCGTTGAAGCCGAGCTCCTCGGGCTTGGGCTTGTCCTTCGTGTCCGGATCGACCGCGTTCGCGGCCTTCTCCCGCAGGGTGGTGAAGTCCTTCGACGCCGCGATCTTCAGGTACTCGGCGCGCGTGACCACGCCGTCCTTGTCGCCGTCGGCTTCGGCGAAGCGCTGCGTGAGCGTCGGATGGCGCGCCGCCTCCGCGCGGGTGAGCTTGCCGTCGTTGTCCTTATCGAGCTCGTTGAAGCCGGGGGCGTCGGCGGCCCAGGTTGGCGCGGCGAGCGCGAGCGATGCAATGCCGATGAATGCGAGTTTCATAGGAATCTCCTTTCTGCCCCGCATGCCGCAAGTTGCGGGCCTTAACAAAGACTTAAGCGGCCTGGCGCGCCACCCAGCGCCGCGCGAAGAAGGTGAAGATCGCGAGGGCGACCACCGCCGCGCCCGCCAGCCACCACGTCGCCTCGTCGGGCGTTTCCAGGAACGCGGTGATCTCGTTGCCGAACACCGAGGTGGCGAGCACGCCCGGCAGCATGCCGAGGAAGGTGCCCAGCCCGTATTCCCACTGCTTCACGCGCAGCGCGCCGGCCATCACGCCCTCCACGGCGAAAGGCGCCGCCGGCACGATGCGGATCGCGAACATGGTGGCGAGGCCATGCCGCTGCAGCGCCTTCTTCAGCGGCTCTGCGTGGCGCCCCGCAAGGCGGCGCACCGTGGCCGGCCGCAGCACGCGCCCGGCGTAATAGGTCGCGTAGGCCGAGAGGAGGATGCCGGTCATCCCATAGGCGAATCCCAGCCAGGGTCCGAAGGCTACGACGGTGAGCAGCGTGAGCAGGGGTCGCGGAAACATCACGAAGGCCGCCGGCGTATAGGCGAGGATGACGATCGCCGGCGCCCACGGCGTCTCGCGCACCGCCCGCGCCCACCCGGCGATGCGCTCCGCGGTGATGTAGTCCGAAAGAGGCGTGTAGCGCCAGGCTGCGGCGAGCGCGGCCACGACGAGCACTGCGGCGGCCAGCTTTCCCCACGCCGGCCGGCCGTGCTTCGAAGTCATGCGCCGCGCCTGCAAGATGCGGTCCCCGCACGCGTCTTGCTGGGATCGGTGCCATGAAACCGCTCGCCTTCGTCCTCGCCTTCTTCCTCTGCGCCTCGACCGCCGTCGCGCAGACCGCGTCGCAGGGCGCCACGCGCCCGCAAAGCCTGCCCGACTTCACCGCGCT
>DASPMF010000193.1:0-2456 GCA_035627155.1 Burkholderiales bacterium
GACGCTGGTCGACCTCGCGCGCACGCTCAACGCAGGCACGATGGAAAGAAACCGGGAGAACCGCAAATGGAAATGAAGGGCGAGCAGCTCGTCCCCGCCTCGCAACAGGCGACGTGGGACGCGCTCAATGATCCGCAGGTGCTCAAGGCCTGCGTCCCGGGCTGCGAGTCGATCGACCCCACGGGGCCGAACGAATACCAGGTGCTGATGGTCGCGCGCGTCGGCCCCGTGAGCGCGAAGTTCAAGGGCAGGCTCGTGCTATCCGACATCCGGCCGCCCGAGTCGTATGCGATCGCCTTCGAGGGCCAGGGCGGCGCGGCGGGGTTCGCGAAGGGCGGCGCCCGGGTGCGCCTCGCCGACGAAGGCGCGGCGACGCGGCTTGCGTACGACGTGACGGCGAACGTCGGCGGCAAGCTGGCGCAGATCGGCTCGCGGCTCGTCGACGCGGCGGCGAAGAAAGTCGCGGACGACTTCTTCCGCAACTTCAACGGAAAGGTCGGCGCGGCGCACGAAGCGCACGCCGGGCACGACGACGGCCACGCGGAGGATCACCATCCGGAGCCGGTCCCGCCCGATCCGGACCTGCCGCGCGTGTCGAACACCACGCTCTCGTTCTTCGCCGGCGGCGCGCTCGTCGTCTACGCCGTAGCCCTGCTCGTCCTCACCTGATTTCCGGCCGTCCCGCGCCGGGCGCCGTTCGTCGGCGCCCGCCGGGAGAGGAACTTGTTCCTCTCTGACACTTCCTGACGTTCCCTAAGATGGCCCGGCCCCTTAACCCCGAGAGGTCGCGATGAGTGGAGCCAGCATGGCAGCGAGCCGGAGCGCAGCAGGCGGCCGGTTGCTCGCCGAGCGCATGCAAGCGGTGCTGCTTCAGGTCGAGTTGCGCAACTTCACGCGCCTGTCGGAGGTGCTCGACGCCGAGCGCGTCCTGCAGCTCGCGAGCACCTTTTTCTCCCTCGCCGCCTCGCTCCTCAAGCAGCACGGCGGAGAGGTCTTCTCGGTGCAGAACGACTCGCTGGTCGCCGCGTTCCGCGGCGCGCCGGCCGGGCAGTGCGCGTCGCAGGCGATGTCCGCCGCCCAGGCGATGCTGGGCGATTTCGAGCCACTCGGCGAGCGCTGGAAGACGGAGTTCGGATTCCCTGCGACGATCGCCGTCGGCCTGCACGTCGGCGACACGGTGTTCGGCATGGCGGGTCCCCATGGCGGCGAGCAGTACGTGGTTTTCGGCGACACGGTGAGCATCACCGAGCGGCTCGTGCACCGGGCCCGCGCGGGAGAGATCGTCTTTTCCGCCGCGATCGCCAAGGCCCTCGGGCCGGGCGTCGCCGGCCTCGGCGCGCAGCCGCTGCCGGCGCTGGAGATCGGCCGGCGCCCGCCGATGCCGATGTACGGCGTGCTGCTCGAGACCCGCCTGGACTTTACCTAGCCACTAGAAGACGCTGCCTCGCGCAGCGCCGAAGCGAGCGCCTCCGCCGGGTGGGCTCCGGACACCCCCAACCGGCGCCCCAGCACGAATGTGGGCACGGCGGAGATTCCCAGGGCGCGGAAGCTCTCCTCCGCTTCCGCGACCTCTTTTTCATTCGCTGCCGATGGCCAGTCGGCCACGCCGTGGCGCGCGGCGATGTCGCGCAGCACCGCTTCGTCGCCGATGTCGCGCGCTTCCTCGAAATAGGCGCGGAACAGCGCATCCACCACCGCCGCGGCGCGCCCCTGCTTCTGCGCAAGGTCGATGAGCTGGTGGGCGGCCAGCGTATTGGGCGTGCGCTCCATGCGGTCGAACGCGAAGGCGATGCCCTCGCCCTGCCCCTCGGCGGCCACCCGCGCGTCGAGCTGGCGCCCGCGCTCGACCGAGCCGAACTTCGCCTTGCGGTACTCGGCGCGCGGCATGCCCTGCCGGGGCATGTCCGGGTTCAGCTGGAAGGGCCGCCAGGCGACCTCGACCTCGAGCTCGCCCTGCACGAGCGCGAGCGCCTTCTCGAAGCGCCGCTTGCCGATGTAGCACCACGGGCAGATGACGTCCGAGACGATCTCGACCTTCACTTCTTCCCCTGCTTTCGCGCCGGCACGGTCCAGAAATAGATCGTGCGGCCGTTCAGCTCGACGGTCTTCTCCGGCTTCCAGTCGCCCATGTCGAACTGGTGGGAGACGATGCGCGTGCCGGGCTTCAGCTCGCGCCACAGCTTGGGACGCAGCTTCACGTTGAGGTCGGGCAGCAGGTAGAGCGTCACTACCGTGGCGTCCTTGAAGTTGGTCTTGAAGAGGTCCTCGTTGCGGAACGTCACCAGCTTCTCGACGCCGTTCTTCTTCGCGTTCTCACGCGCTTCCTGGATGCGCTCGGGATCGATGTCGATGCCGACTGCCTTGATGCCGAACTTCTTCGCCGCAGTGACCGGAATGCGCCCGTCGCCCGAGCCCAGGTCGTAGAGGATGTCGCCCTTGCCGACATTGGCGATGCG
>DASPMF010000194.1:0-4581 GCA_035627155.1 Burkholderiales bacterium
CGAACCACAGATAGATCACCGGCGTCGTGAACAACGTCAGCAGCTGGCTCACGATCAACCCGCCGAAGATCGACAGCCCCAGCGGCCGGCGCAGCTCGGCGCCCTCGCCCCACCCGAGCATGAGCGGCACGGCCGCGAACAGCGCCGCCAGCGTCGTCATGATGATCGGCCGGAAGCGCAGCAGCGCCGCCTGGTGGATCGCTTCCTGCGGCGCCTTGCCTTCGTTGCGCTCCGCGTCGATGGCGAAGTCGATCATCATGATGGCGTTCTTCTTGACGATGCCGATCAGCAGGATGATCCCGATCACGCCGATGATGCCGAGCGAGGTGCCGGTGAGGAGCAGCGCGAGCAGAGCGCCGATCGCCGCCGAGGGCAGCGTGGAGAGGATCGTCACCGGGTGGATGTAGCTCTCGTAGAGCACGCCCAGCACGATGTACATGGTGACGACCGCGGCGAGGATGAGGAGCAGCGTGTTGGCGAGCGAGGCGCGGAAGGCGAGCGCCGCGCCCTGGAAGCTGGTGCGGATGGAGGCCGGCACGCCGAGCTCGCGTTGCGCGCGCTCGATCGCGTCCACCGCCTGGCCGAGCGCCACGCCGGGCGCGAGGTTGAACGAGATGGTCGAGGCGGGGAACTGCCCGAGGTGGTGGATGGCGAGCGAGGCCGGGCGCTCGACGATCTTCGCCACCGCGCCGATCGGCACCTGCTTGCCGGTCGAGGTGGGCACGTAGAGCTCCGCGATCGCCTCCGGTCCCTTGCGGAACTCGGGCATCACCTCGAGCACCACGCGGTACTGGTTCGACTGCGTGAAGATGGTCGAGACGAGGCGCTGCCCGTAGGCGTTGTAGAGGACGTTCGAGATCGCCGCCGGGGTGACGCCGAGGCGCCCCGCCGTGTCGCGGTCGATCTCGACGTAGGCCTGCAGCCCTTCGTCCTGCAGGTCGGAGGCGACGTCCTCCAGCTGCGGCAGCTCGGAAAGGAGCGCGACCAGGCGCCGCGTCCATTCCGAGAGCTCGGCTGCGCTGCCCGCCTCGAGCGTGAACTGGTAGAGCGTGCGGCTCACGCGGCCCTCGATGCTGAGGTCCTGCGCCGGCTGCAGCCAGAGCGCGATGTCGTCGACCTCGGCGGCGCGCTGCTTGAGGCGCTGCATCACCGCCTCGACCCCGTCGCGCTCGCCGTGCGGCTTGAGGTTGATGAGGATGCGGCCGCTGTTCAGCGTCACGTTCTGGCCGTCCACGCCGATGAAGGAGGACAGGCTCTCCACCGCCGGGTCCTCGAGGAGCGCCTCGTTCAGCTGCTGCTGCTTCTGCGAGACGAACGCAAAGGAGCTCGACTGCGGCGCCTCCGTGATGCCCTGGATCACGCCGGTGTCCTGCGTCGGGAAGAAGCCCTTCGGCACCGCGAGGTAGAGGAGCGCCGTCAGCACCAGCGTGAGGAACGCCACCCACAGCGTCGCGGTCTGGCGGTCCAGCACCCACTCCAGCGCCGTTTCATACCGATCGATGAGCTTCTCGAACCAGTCTTTCCTTCCGGGAGAAGAGCCTTTTTGATGAACCTTCAAAAGCCGCGCCGCCATCATCGGGGTGAGGGTGAGCGAGACGACGGCCGAGATGAGGATCGCCACCGCGAGGGTGATGGAGAACTCGCGGAACAGGCGCCCGACCACGTCGCCCATGAAGAGGAGCGGAATCAGCACCGCGATGAGCGAGAAGGTGAGCGACAGGATGGTGAAGCCGATCTCGCCCGCGCCCTTCAGCGCCGCCTCGAGCGGCGGCATGCCCTTCTCCACGTAGCGCGAGATGTTCTCGATCATCACGATCGCGTCGTCCACCACGAAGCCGGTGGCGATCACGAGCGCCATGAGGGTGAGGTTGTTGATCGAGAAGCCGGCGAGGTACATGACGCCGAAGGTGCCCACCAGCGACAGCGGCACGGCGACGCTCGGGATGATGGTGCCGGCGGCGGTGCGCAGGAAGACGAAGATCACCAGCACGACCAGCGCGATGGCGAGGAAGAGCTCGAACTGCACGTGGCGCACCGAGGCGCGGATGGTCGCGGTGCGGTCGGTGAGGAGCGCCACGTCCACGCCCGGCGGCAGCGTCGCCTGCAGCTCGGGCAGCAGGCGCTTCACGCGGTCCACCGTCTGGATCACGTTCGCGCCGGGCTGGCGCTGCACGTTGAGGATCACCGCCGGCACGTCGTTCATCCACGCGGCGAGGCGCACGTTCTCCGCGTCCTGCACCACGTTGGCGACGTCGGAAAGGAGCACCGGCGCGCCGTTGCGGTAGGCGACCACGATGCCGCGGTATTCCTCGGCCGAGCGCAGCTGGTCGTTCGCCTCGATCGTGTAGGCGCGCTGCGGCCCGTCGAAGCTGCCCTTCGCCTGGTTCACGTTCGACGCGGTGATGGCGTTGCGCACGTCGTCGAGGTTGAGCCCGTAGGAGGCGAGCTGCGAGGGGTTCGCCTGCACCCGCACCGCGGGACGCTGGCCGCCGGAGAGCGTGACGAGGCCCACGCCCGTGACCTGCGAGATCTTCTGCGCGAGGCGCGTGTCGGCGAGGGTCTGCACCTGCGGCAGGGTGAGCGTGCTCGAGGAGAGGCCGAGGGTCAGGATCGGCGCGTCGGCGGGATTGACCTTGTTGTAGACCGGCGGCGCCGGCAGGTCCGAAGGCAGGAAGCTCGAGCCGGCGTTGATCGCCGCCTGGACTTCCTGCTCCGCGGTGTCGAGGCCGACGTCGAGGTTGAACTGCAGCGTGACGACCGAGGCGCCGCCCGAGCTCGTCGAGGACATCTGCCGCAGGCCGGGAATTTCGCCGAGCTGGCGCTCGAGGGGCGAGGTGACCGAGGACACCATCACCTCGGGACTCGCGCC
Source organism: Burkholderiales bacterium (assembly GCA_035627155.1). Classification (GTDB taxonomy): domain Bacteria; phylum Pseudomonadota; class Gammaproteobacteria; order Burkholderiales; family SG8-39; genus SCGC-AG-212-J23. Next base: position 2,870 of record DASPMF010000194.1, read on the forward strand.
GGGATAGAAGGTGACGACCTGGATCGTCGGGTAGTCGACCTCCGGCAGCGCGGAGAGCGGCAGCAGGCGGTAGGCGAGGATCCCGGAGAGCAGGATCGCCACCATCGCGAGCGAGGTCGCGACCGGGCGGAGGATGAACAGCCGGGAGAGGTTCACCCGCCCTTTTTCTTTCCGACCTTTTTCGCTTCCGCGTTGGGTGCTTGTCGAGAAGCGACTTCCACGCGCGCGCCTTCGCGCAGGCGGTCGAGGCCGTCCACCGCAACGCGCTCGCCGGCGGCGACGCCGGACTCGATCGCGATGCGGCCGCCGTCGTCGGGTCCGGGCTTCACCGGCCGCACGGTGACCGTGCTGTCCTCGCGCACGACGTAGACGAAGAGGCCCTGCACGCCGCGCTGCAGGGCCGCCGAGGGAATGGTCACCGCGCCCTTGCGCGTGTCGACGAGCATGCGCGCGTTGACGAACTGGTTGGGGAAGAGCCGCAGGTCGTCGTTGGGGAACTGCGCCTTCACCTTGACCGTGCCGGTCTGCGGGTCGATCTGGTTGTCCACGGTGATGAGCCTGCCGGTGGCGATGCGGTTGCGGTTCTCGCGGTCCCAGGCCTCCACCGGGAGGTCCTGCTTCTTCAGCACGAGCGGCAGCTGGTCCTGCGGGATCGAGAACACCACCGCGACCGGCTGCACCTGCGTGATGACGACGATGCCGTTGGGGTCGCTGCCGCGCACCACGTTGCCCTGGTCCACCTGCCGCAGGCCGAGGCGGCCGCTGATCGGCGCGGTGACGCGCGAGTAGGAGAGTTGCAGCTTCGCGCTCTCGATCGCGGACTGGTTCGCCTTGATGGAGCCCTCGTACTGGCGCACCAGCGCCGCCTGCGTGTCCACCTGCTGGCGGGCGATCGAGTCCTGCTTGAACAGCGTCTCGTAGCGCTCGAGGTCGGTCTTCGCGTTGGCGAGCAGCGCCTGGTCCTTCGCCATCTGTCCCTCGGCCTGCATGAGCTGCACCTGGAAGGGCCGCGGGTCGATCTCCGCGAGGAGCTGGCCCTCCTTCACGAACTCGCCTTCCTTGAAGTGGATCTTCAGGAGCTCGCCCTCGACCCGGCTGCGCACCGTGACCGTGCGCAGCGGCGTGACCGTGCCCAGCCCGTTCACGTACACGTTCACGTCGCTCGTGGTGGCGGCGGCCACCGCGACCGGCGTCGCCCGGTTGGGGTCGAACCCCTTCCTGGCCTTGACGACCGGCGGCTGCGGCGCGGCGTCCTTCTTGAAGTAGAAGAACGCGACGACGCCTGCGACCAGCAGGGCCAGGACACCGAAGAGGAGGGGACGCTTCACGTTGAGCGTGAATTAGACCAGACCTCGGCCCTTCGATTCACCCCAATTGAATCAAATTGTTACGTGCTCCATCGCAGGGCGCGCTGGACCGCCTCCTTCCAGCGATCGAGGCGCTGCCGGGCGGCGTCGCGGTCCATGCGGGGCTCGAAGCGCCGGTCGAGCTTCCAGTGCGCGGCGATCTCCTCGCGGGTCTTCCACAGGTTGACGGTATGGCCGGCGAGGTAGGCGGCGCCGAGCGCGGTGGTCTCCAGCACCTTGGGGCGCACCACCGGCACGCCGAGGAGGTCGGCCTGGAACTGCATCAGGAGGTCGTTCGACGCCGCGCCGCCGTCCACGCGCAGCTCCGAGAGCCGCACGTCGGCGTCGCGCTGCATCGCCTCGAGC
>DASPMF010000195.1:0-3624 GCA_035627155.1 Burkholderiales bacterium
CTCGTCCATCGGGTAGAGCAGCTTCCTCAGCACCCACACCTTCTGCAGCAGCGGCGCCTCGATGAGCAGCTCCTCGCGGCGCGTGCCCGAGCGGTTGACGTTGATCGCCGGGTAGATGCGCTTCTCGTGCATGCGGCGGTCCAGGTGGATCTCCATGTTGCCGGTGCCCTTGAACTCCTCGTAGATCACGTCGTCCATGCGGCTGCCGGTGTCGATGAGCGCCGTGGCGATGATGGTGAGCGAGCCGCCTTCCTCGACGTTGCGCGCGGCGCCGAAGAAGCGCTTGGGCTTCTGCAGCGCGTTCGCGTCCACGCCGCCGGTCAGGACCTTGCCCGAGGCGGGAACGACGGTGTTGTAGGCGCGGGCGAGGCGGGTGATCGAGTCGAGCAGGATCACCACGTCCTTCTTGTGCTCCACGAGGCGCTTCGCCTTCTCGATCACCATCTCGGCGACCTGCACGTGGCGCGAGGCCGGCTCGTCGAACGTGGAGGCGACCACCTCGCCGCGCACCGTGCGCGACATCTCGGTCACTTCCTCCGGGCGCTCGTCGATGAGCAGGACGATCAGGGTGATGTCCGGGTGGTTCGAGGTGAGGGCGTGCGCGATGTGCTGCAACATCACCGTCTTGCCGGCCTTGGGCGGGCTGACGAGCAGGCCGCGCTGGCCCTTGCCGACCGGCGCGATGATGTCGAGCACGCGCCCGGTGAGGTTCTCCTCCGCCTTGATCTCCCGCTCGAGCTTGAATTGCTCGTCCGGGTGCAGCGGCGTGAGGTTCTCGAACAGGATCTTGTTCTTCGCGGCCTCCGGCGGCTGGCCGTTGACCTTGTCCACCTTGACCAGGGCGAAGTAGCGCTCGCCGTCCTTCGGCGTGCGGATCTCGCCCTCGATCGAGTCGCCGGTGTGAAGGTTGAAGCGGCGGATCTGCGAGGGGGAGACGTAGATGTCGTCGGTGCTCGCGAGGTAGGAGGTCTCGGGCGAGCGCAGGAAGCCGAAGCCGTCGGGCAGCACCTCGAGGGTGCCGTCGCCGAAGATGGAGACGCCCTTCTTCGCCTGGCTCTTGAGCAGCGCGAAGATGAGGTCCTGCTTGCGCAGGCGGCTGGCGTTCTCGATGCCGTGCGCCACCGCCATCTCGACGAGCTGCGTGACATGGTGCGTCTTCAGCTCCGACAGGTGCGTCGGGATGTTCGGCGCGTTCTTGTCCACGGGCGCGGACGGCTGGGCCGCCGACGCCTCGGTGGTTGCGGATGAACGCGCTGCTTCCGGCTGGGCCGCTTGTGACCTGCTCATCTCGGGATGGGCGCCGTGGACTTCGGCGCTGAAATTGCAAGGTTTTTCTGCTGCTCTGCTGCACCGCCCCCCGGGGTTCCCGGAGAGGCGGTCAAAGCCTAAGACCTTTAGATATTGCTGTCAAGGAAAGCGGTGAGCTGCGACTTGGACAGGGCGCCGACCCGCGTCGCCTCCACGTTGCCGTTCTTGAACAGCATCAGCGTCGGGATGCCGCGGATGCCGAACTTGGCCGGCACCTGCTGGTTCTCGTCGACGTTGATCTTGGCGATCTTCAGGCGCCCGCCGTATTCCTTCGCGAGGTCGTCGAGGATCGGCGCGATGGACTTGCAGGGGCCGCACCATTCGGCCCAGTAGTCGACCAGCACCGGCGTGTCGCTCTTCAGCACCTCGTTCTCGAACGTGTCGTCCTTGACGTGATGGATTCCTGAACTGCTCATGGTTCCTCGTGGGGAAATTGCTGGGAGGGCCCATTATGCGGGCTTCCGGGCGGAACGAATAAATCCTTGATTTACAATGGCGTTATGACCTATGTCGTGACCGAGCGCTGCATCAAGTGCAAGTACACCGACTGCGTGGACGTGTGCCCCGTGGACTGCTTCCGGGAGGGGCCGAACATGCTGGTGATCGACCCGGACGAGTGCATCGACTGCACGCTGTGCGTGCCGGAGTGCCCGGTGGAGGCGATCTTCGCCGAGGACGACGTGCCGGACGAGCAGCACGCGTTCATCGCCCGCAACGCGGAGCTTTCGAAGAAGTGGAAGCCGATCATCGAGAGGAAGCCCGCGCCCGCGGACGCGGACCAGTGGGCGAAGGTGCTCGAGAAGAAGCACCTGCTCGAGGAATAAGGACAGAACGGAACGGCGGGATAGCCGAGCGCGCTGCACAAATTTTCGCGCCGCAAAATTTCCTGTCAGCGTTCGGCGACAGAAGCAACGTTCAATTTATTTTTTGTCATCCCACTGAAAGGTGAGAGGCGTATCTTGTCGTCATTCAGCAGGAGGAAAGACGAATGGAACAAGGCAAGATCGCGTTTACCGCGGTGTACCTGAAGGCCAACAACGGCTACGTCGGATTCATCGAGGAGCTCCCGGGCGTGAACTCGCACGGGCGCACGATCGAGGAGGCGCGGGACACGCTGCGCAAGCTTGCCGAAGTGGTGTTCGACGAAGAGCGGCGCGGGGCCGAGGAGCTCATCGCCGGCAAGGACGTCGTGCGCGAGAACTTCCTCGTGCCCATCCCCCGGGCGTGAGGCTTCAGCCCTCGTAGAGGTCCTCGCCCTTCGCCTTCCCGGCGAAGACCTTGTACACGAACAGCGTGTAGCCGAAGAGGACCGGCAGCACCACGATCGCCCCGACCAGGATGAAGGTCATCGCGCTCGGGTGCGCCGCGGCTTCCCAGATCGTCAGCCGGTCCATCACCACGTAAGGGAAGAGGCTGTAGGCGAGGCCGAGGAACGCGAGCACGTAGATCGCCACCGCGCAGGCGAAGGGCTTCCAGTCGCTCCGGCCGAGGGAGACCCACAGCCCGATCGCCGCGAGCACGGAACCGATCGGCAGCGGGGACATGAGCAGGATGTTCGGGAACGAGAACCACTTCTCGCGCACCGTCTCGCTCGCAAGCGGCGTCGCCAGGGAGACGAGCGCCACGCCGAGCGCCACCCAGAGCAGGCCCCACTTCGACCAGGCGATGGCCTTCTGCTGCAGCGCGCCCTCGGTCTTCCACACCAGCCACGTCGCGCCGAGCAGCACGTAGCCGCCGCACACGCTCGCCGCGACCACGACGGCGAACAGCCAGTAGCCGAACCCCTGCTCGAACCCGGTGACGTAGCGGCCGAGCATCAGCCCCTGCGCGAAGGCGGCGAGGAAGGAGCCGGCCCAGAAGAGCCAGTTCCACAGCTGGCGGTGCCAGCCCTCGGCCTTCACGCGCAGCTCGAACGCGACGCCGCGGAACATGAGGCCGACGAGCATCGCGGCGACCGGCAGGTACAGCGCGCCGAGCACGATGCCGTGCGCGACGGGGAAGGCGACGAGCAGAAGCCCGATGCCGAGCACGAGCCAGGTCTCGTTCGCGTCCCAGAACGGGCCGATGGAGTTCACCATCACCTTCTGCTCGTCCTCCTCCGCGCCGGCCATCAGCATGCCGACGCCGAGGTCGTAGCCGTCGAGCACCACGTAAGCGAGGATCGAGGCGCCCATGAGCACGGTGAAGATGACGGCGAGCGTTTCGGCGCTCACTTGACGTCGCCCTTCATGACCGTGCGCGCCTCGCCTTTGCCGGCGAGGTGGGTGAGGACCACCATATAGGAGAGCAGGAGCGCCGCGTAGGTGAGGACGTATG
>DASPMF010000196.1:0-3211 GCA_035627155.1 Burkholderiales bacterium
CGCCCGAGCCGTCCTCGCGGTCGAGGGCCTCGGCGCTGCCGCCGTGGAACTCGGCGACGAGGCGCACGATGTAGAGGCCGAGGCCGAGGTGCGGCTCGTTCCTGCCGTCGTTCCTGCGCACCGAGACCATGGACTCGAAGAGCTTGCCGTGCATCGCCTCGGGCAGGCGCGGGCCGGTGTTGCTCACCGCGAGGATCGCCTCGCCGCCTTTCACGAAGAGGCGCACCTGGATCGGGTCCTGGGTCGCGAAGTCGACCGCGTTGGCGGCGAGCTTGTCGAGCATCTGCGCGTAGAGGTCCGGCGAGCCGTAGAGCCACACCGGCGCAGCCGGGGTCTCTTCCTCGAACGTCCTTTCCCGGAACAGCCCGCGGTAGCCTTCCACGCAGCCGCGCACCACCTGGCGCGCGTCGAAGCGCTCCCGCTCGCCCTGGCGCACGAGCTGCTCGAGGCGCGTCGCCTCGCTCATGCGCGTGAGGATGGTGTCGAGGCGGTGCAGGCCGTCGTTGGCGCGCGCGAGGTAGGTCGCCGCCTCGTCCGGCAGCGGCTGCAGCTTCAGGTTCTCGAGCGAGGAGCGCACCACCGCGATCGGCGTGCGCAGCTCGTGCGACAGGCGCCCGGCCATGCTCTCGAGGTAGCGGTTGTACTGCGCGAGGCGCTCCAGCGCCGTGGAGAAGCTGCGCGAGAGGTCGCCGATCTCGTCGCGCGCGGTGGAGCCGGCGACGAGGCCGCGCACGCGGCCCTGCGAGTCGATCGCCGCCTCGGCCTCGTCGCGCATGCGCCGCAGCCGCGACGAAAGGCGCGAGGCGAAGGCGAGCAGCGTCAGCGTGCCGATGCCGAAGGCGAAGAGCGTGGTGGCGACGAGCTGCTCGAGCGCGCGGTTGTAGATGGAGCGGATCGCGTTGGTCGTCTCCTCGGCGACCACCGCCGCGACCACCTGCTCGCCGTCCCAGACCGGATGCGAGGCGGAGAGGATCACCGCCTTGGAGTCCGGCGACAGGCGCCAGCGCCGCGCCGGCACGCCCTGCAGCGCGCTCGCCGCCACGGGGCCGGCGACGATCTCGGATTCGGGCAGCGCGTCGTCGAAGTCGTTGGTGGGTCGCTCCAGCAGCAGCGCCGTGATGGGCCTGAGCAGGCTGGAACTTTCGTGCAGCGAAACCTTCTTCAGGTCCCCGGCGAGGGCGAGCAGGCGCTGCTGCCGGTCGACGATCCAGATGCGCGACTCGGCGCGCGCGAGGCTCTTCAGGATGAGCTCCATGTCGCCGCGCGCCGGGCTGCCCGCGCGCAGCTCGAGGAGCTCCGGCCGGTCGTGCAGCGCGGTGGCGATCGCGCGCGCGGTGGCGAGCAGCGCCTGCTCCTGCCCCTCGCGCAGGAGGCGCTCCATCTGCTTGAGGTGCATGGAGCCCAGCACCGGGATGACCGAGAGCACCAGCGCGACCAGCGCCACCTTCCCGCGCAGGCCGATCGCGGGAAGGAATCGCGGCACGCGCTTCAAGTCAGTCCTTCCAGCGGTAGCCCAGGCCGTATACCGAGTCGATGGCGTCGAACGCCGCGTCGAGCGCCTGGAACTTGCGGCGGATGCGCTTCACGTGCGAGGTGATGGTCGCGTCGTCCACCACGATGTGCGCGTCCTTCATCAGCTGCTCGCGGTTCTTCACGTGCCCGGGGTAGCGCGCGAGCGAATGCACGAGCCAGAACTCGGTGAGCGTGAGGTCCACGACCTTGCCGCCCCAGGTCGCCTGGAAGCGCTTCATGTCCAGGCGCAGCGGGCCGCGCTCCAGCACTTCCTCGGTGGAGGGCGGCTGGCTCAGCAGGTCGGCGCGGCGGAAGAGGGCGCTGATGCGCGCGAGGAGCTGCGGCAGCGCGACGTCCTTGGTGAGGTAGTCGTCGGCGCCCATGCGCAGCCCGGAGACCGTGTCGAAGTCGCTGTCGCGCGCGGTGAGGAAGATGATCGGCAGCGCCGCCGACATCGCGCGCAGCTCGCGGCACAGGCTGAAGCCGCCGTCGGGCTCGTCCCCCAGGCCGATGTCGAGCAGCGCGAGGTCGGGCAGGCGCGTGCGGAACGAGGCGGTGGCGGACTTGCGGTCCGCGAACGCGCTCACCTGGTAGCCGTGCTTCTTCAGCATGTCGGCGTAGTTTGCCCGGATGGCCGGGTCGTCTTCGACGATTGCAACCGTGCGTGCCATGGCGCGAACTATAGCGGCAGAAAAGCGGCCGGGCCGCGCAGCCGTTCCTTCTGCCATCGCTTTGCCATTTTTCGTCCCGCCCCGCGTCGCAATGCACTGCTCGAATGGCGGCCATGCTCGAAGCGTTCTTCCACTCGATCGGGAGGTTCCTCATGAAGCCGGAGCTCACCGTGAGCACCCGCCAGGTGCTCAACGACTTTGTCCTCGCCTGCCTGCTCGCGCTCGGCGTGGGCGCCTCCGTCGGCCTCGCGGCAGCGGGTCTCGTCGCGCTCATCTCCTACATGAACGGCTGACCCGCGGGCCTTCGGGGCTGGTGGCTGGGGCTCGCCGGGCTCCTCCTCCCTTGCCTCCCGGACCGGGCGGGCGCGCAGATGAGAAAAATGGGGTCTGTCCCTGTTTTTCCGGGCGCCCGCCGGTCCCCAGCTTCTAGCCCCGAAGGCCTGTGCGCAGTCCCAGGTACTCGAGCTCGGCGAGCACGGCCACTGCGGCGGCCTGCGCGATGACGGACGCGTAGCCGAACGCGGTCGGCGACATGGCGAGCACGAGCAGGCTGCCGAGGACCCACAGCGCGTTGCCGCCGATCACCATCCAGACCGCGGGCGCGGGCATCGTGGCGCGCGACGCGGTCCAGGCCATGAAGGCGGCGGTGGGAAAGAGGAAGAGCCCCGCGTAGAAGAGGAGCGGCTCGGGCAGGCCGAGCCATCCGGAAAGCCTTGCGCTGAAAAGCGAGAGGGCAAGGCCGGTGAACACGCAGGTCAGGGCATCCATCCACAACACGGTACGAAGCTTCATAGGTCCTCCATGAAATGGGATGGGGCGCATGGTGGCGAGGTGAGGCGCTGCGGTCGATTACCTCGCAGGTAATGGCCGCGCCGCAGCGCGCTGGTATCGTCGACGGCATGAACCCGACCTCCAGCGTCCAGGGCGTGGGCGGCCGGCTGCGCGAGTGGCGCCAGCGCCGGCGCATGACGCAGATGGAGCTCGCGCTCGAAGCCGACGTCTCGCCGCGCCACCTTTCGTTCGTCGAG